>JALQTG010000307.1 GCA_023264075.1 Crocinitomicaceae bacterium | reverse complement strand
TCCAGCCTGCACCGTAAGGATCCGTATTCACTAATTCTGGATTCGCTTCAATTTCAGTATTAAACTCTATAATCTCTCCACCTAAAGGCATAAATAAATCAGACACTGTTTTAACTGCTTCGATAGTCCCGAAAACCTCTTCTTGATCTAGCGTTTCTCCCTCTGTTTCTACCTCTACAAAAACAATATCTCCTAATTCGCTTTGCGCGAAATCAGTAACACCTACAGTGGCAATATCACCCTCAATTTTAACCCATTCGTGATCTTTCGTGTATTTCAAATTTGCTGGAATGTTCATAGTTGCTCTTTAATTTGCTTCAAATGTAGAATTTTTTGAAATATCTAAAACAGAATAACACATTAATCTCATAAAAATATCCCGTTCCAACAAGAATTCAATCAGTGACAGAAAAACTAATCAGTGAATTCATTAAATTTGCCGCATGGTAAACAACGACCAACTCAAAGAATTAATAAGGCGCATTGATGCGTTGTACGGATATCTCAAAATAGATGAAAAAAGGGCGGAAATTCACGAAAAAGAATTGCGTGCCCAAGACCCATCTTTCTGGGATGACCCGAATCAAGCGGAAGTTGTTCTCAAACAAACGCGGCAACTCAAATATTGGGTAATCGCTTGCGAAGAACTTTCACAAAAACTGGAAGACCTTCAAGTATTGATTGAGTTTTATGCCGCTGGAGATGGTGATGAATCCGACATTGATGACTTGAGAAGTGAATTACTTCAAAAAATAGAGGAACTCGAGCTGAAAAACATGCTATCCGGTGAAGAAGACGCACTAAACGCTGTTCTTCAAATTACTGCAGGAGCAGGTGGCACGGAAAGTTGCGATTGGGCAAGTATGTTGCTCCGCATGTACATAATGTGGGGGGAAAAAAATGGCTTTAAAATAAAAGAGCTAAACTACCAAGATGGTGAAGTTGCTGGTATCAAAACGGTGACATTAGAATTTGACGGTGATTTTGCGTTTGGTTATTTAAAAGGCGAAAATGGGGTACACCGATTGGTGCGCATATCCCCGTTTGACTCCAATGCGAAACGGCATACCTCCTTTGCTTCGGTGTATGTTTATCCCTTAGTGGACGATACCATAGATATTTCCATCAACCCTGCAGACGTTTCGTTTGAAACATTTCGTTCTGGCGGAGCAGGAGGTCAAAATGTTAACAAAGTAGAAACAGCTGTTCGATTGCGTCATGCTCCTTCGGGAATTATTATTGAAAACAGTGAATCACGTTCGCAATTAGGAAACAAAGAAAAAGCCTTGCAGCTCCTGAAATCTCAGTTGTACGAGCTAGAATTGCGCAAACGTATGGAAAAGCGCCAGGAAATTGAAGCGGACAAAAAGAAAATAGAATGGGGTTCACAAATTCGCAACTACGTGATGCACCCTTATAAATTGGTTAAAGACGTACGTACAGGTTATGAAACGGGTAACGTAGATGGCGTTATGGACGGGGATATCAATGAATTCTTAAAGGCATTTTTAATGGAATATGGGAATTAGTAGAGGTTCGCTGTTAAACTTTGTAAATTCTCCATTTTATATCTCGGAAACGTTTAATTTCGAACCCTAGAAAACAATATGTTCTATGTCAGAAAATTTCAATACTGAATTTGAAGAAAAAAAGCCTACGGCTGGGCTTTGGATTTTATTAACGATTTTATCGCTCGTAGGAGCTGGTGTTCTGGGCTGGATGTATTCCAATGAATCCAGTGCTTACAGCGACTGTCAAACGACGAACGCACAGCTTGAAAGTGAGATGCAAGAAATGAATGTGGCGTTGTCCGGATACATTGACGAAACCTCTTCCGATTTAAAACAAGATTTCCAAAAGATGCTAGACACGTATGATCAACTCATTGAGAAAGATGCAAGTTTATCGGATAGTCTGAACAAACAGAAGGACCGTATTCAAGAATTAATGGCCGAATTGAGCGACACTAAGAAAAGAAGCTTCCGTCAAATCAATAATTTGAAAAAGGAGAACTCCACGTTGCGTTCCATCATGAAAGAATACTTATACCGCATTGATTCATTGAACACATTAAACATTAATCTGACCTCAAAACTGGACGAAACTTCCACCAAGCTTTCCCAAACAGAAAAGGAGCGTAACGAGCTGCAAGAACAGAATGAAAAAAATGCAGAACTACTCACTAAGGGTGCCCAGCTGAATGCATTTAACTTCAATACAGTAGCACTAAAATACAGATTAAATGGAAGTACTGCTGAAGTAACGCGTGCAGGAAAAGTAGACGTGATTTCATCGAGTTTTACCATTGGAGAAAACAAGATTGCAAAAATTGGTAACAAGCTGGTCTATCTTCAAGTGACCGACCCTGATGGAAAAGTAATTTATGACAAACCTAATCAAGTTATAAATGTTGGAGGTCGTGAAATCATTTACACCGATAAACGTGAAATCAACTATCAAGGACAACAACTAGACATGACAATTGTACACAATCTTCAAGGTCGAGAAGTTGGAAAAGGAAATTTCAACGTAAAAATCTTCGCAGACGGCATCCTCATCGGCAAGGATAGCTTCACCTTAAAGTAAAGCCACCCATGCCTAAATAGGAGAAATTATTTTACTCTTCATTCTTATTTTTGAAGGGCATCATACCGCTTTTTCAAATCTGTATAGCGCGCATTCAAAGCACTAAGATGACCTTGATCGGAAGACTTTAATTTCATCCCTTTCAATTGGTTCATATATTTTAATGCGAATTCCCAATTATTGGTATAGATTGCGACGGTAGCAGCGTTCTTCAGAATCGCTTTCATAACATCTGGACTAATTCGAGCTTTTTTAGACCCGCTATATTCACGCATCGCACTCTCCCAAATACCTATTGCTTTGTTCATATAGTCCACCCCTTTATTTGGATCGCTGCTCAGGTATTCAAATCCCATTCTAGCTTGAACAATGGCATCATCGAGATCGCTTAAATCACGTTTTTTGGAAGATTTTGGAGCGTGCAGTTGGGCACTGTATTTCATTTCCGAGGTCCCAAATTCTGAATTCAGCAAAGCATTGATGTGTGTAATGTTATCATATGCAATTTTTTGTTCCTCCGCTTTAATAGTAGCAATGATATCGTCATAGGCATTCAACGTATCCTTAAACGCTTTTCCTGATATTGTTTTGAAATTCTGTGTAGCTGGGACATACTGATTGTATTCAGCAGCCGTACCATTCATGACTTGGGCATATAAACGCGCTTCATGTTTCACTTTTGCAGAATACGAATAAGTAGTGTCTATGTACTCTATTTCGTTTTGCTTTCTTTTTTTCGTCTTCACGTTTTTATCAATTTTTCCAACTTGATAACCCTCCATAAAAACATTGATTAATAACGGGTTATTCTCACCGCGCGTCATTCCATCAATACTAATTTTTGAAGCTAGGTCTGCCGCATCATACATGTAAGGCATTGTTGGTGGAACCGGCATTACAAATGTAGGCGGCTTCATTCCTAGCACAATGCGTTGAGCTAACGGGGTATTATTGTAAATCACCAGTGAATCTTCGTAGACTTTTCTTAATCGGGCTACTTCTTGTTCATACAACTCCCTTTCCATCTCTGCATTTTGAGCATAGGTCAACTCGACCTGAGGCTTAAAAGTAGTGACCCCTTGGTGATAAGCAATCGGGTTAAGTGGAGTTCGTTTATAATTAAAACTAACTGTTTGAATGGGCGTTCCACAAGAAAACAAGAGAGTGGCTACGACACCTAAGAGTAGTATTTTTTTCATGCTAATTTAATTTTATGCCTAAATATAGAAAGTTTTAACAGCAAGGACTTCGTCAATTGAAACATTAGCAATCATTTAACAAATAGAGCGATGTTCACGTTGCAGGTTACAGGCACTTCGTGCGTTGCAGGTTGCAGGTTCTTACCTCATTAACGCACCGCTATTTGAAGACGTAAAAAATCTTTAACCCCTACAAATGAATTACGAATCTACAACAAAGTGCCCGCAACTTGAAACCTGTAAAGCACATCGCTTGGATAACCGCACCCCTTTTTCAACCACAATAACTACAAAACTTACTGGATGGGTTATGTTCAAAAGGGAGTTCTGGTTGATACATCTCTTGAATTAAATGAATGAGCGCCTCTTCATATAACTCCATCAAAGATGGAAAATCTGGCGTGAGTTTATTCTCCAAATAGAATGGTCCTTCATTGACGTTGATCAATGAAATAATACCCGTTTTGTCTGGATACGGTTGATTGGGGTACTGTCCTTTATAGAGATAGTTATACGTTAGTAGTTGAAAAACATGTTTCTTGTCGGCAAACAGGCGGGCCAAATGTTCCTGAGGAGTGCGTCCACTTTTTGCGCTTACAGCGGTAATCGTCACATCTTCTGGCGTGCATTTACCCGATTTATAATCAATAATGCGTACTTCGTCATTATACCGATCAATACGATCTATTAATCCTTTCAAGCGGACTGTTTTTATTTCTGTTCCAACGTGTACCTCAAGTTCTCGCTCGAATGTGGATTCCAATGAGTCGATAAACAACAACGCTTTTGATGTGCTTGGCGGTTTCGTCTGAGCCAATTCGACCAATTCATCGCGTTCTCGTTGGAGCAATTTTTCAGTCAAATGATGTGCAATCTGGTGACTCAAATAATTCTTCCCCGTTTCAATGTACTGCTTATCATATTGAAAATGTTTTGCGAATTGTTCGCTGAGTATTTTTGGAAAACGAACCAACATTTTATCGTAATCGGATGGCTGAAGAGGTGGATTATTGGGGATAACGACTTCCTCATTCTTGTCGTATCGCGCAAACGATCGGTAGAGTATTTCCAATGTGTCATGGATAAAACTACCAAAAGTATTGGCTTCGATATCTTCTTCCACTTGTTCTTCTTCTCCTAGGCCAATGATGTAACGATAATAAAAGTCCAGCGGACAAGCCAAGTATTTTTTCAACGCCGAAGCCGAGGTCTTATTCAAGAAGTACTCATCCAATCGCTGCACTAAGCTTTCGTTTTTTGGAATACTTACAAGTTGACTATCTTGTTCTTCGTCTAGCACGGTATAAAA
>JALQTG010000295.1 GCA_023264075.1 Crocinitomicaceae bacterium | reverse complement strand
GTAGCCATCTTATGTCTTTTTCTTTTTTTACCGCTTGGCATAGCTTATATATTTTAATGTATTAATAATCGTGTAAGGTGCGTTCCTCTTAAAAAAAACACTCCTGCTCTAAAAACAGGAGTGCAAAGATATGAATAACTTTCTTAAGTGGCAAAAACTATTTCACTTTTACTTTATTTTTTACATCTTCAACAAATGTCTTTGCAGGCTTGAATGAAGGTATGTTGTGAGCTGGAATAATTATTGTCGTATTTTTTGAAATATTACGTCCCGTTTTTTCAGCGCGTTCTTTTACAATGAATGAACCAAAACCTCGTAAATAGACGTTTGTTCCATTGGATAAAGAACCTTTCACAGTATCCATAAAAGCTTCAACTGTTTGAAGCACTTCATTCTTCTCTAATCCTGTCTTGTCTGCAATTTGAGCAACAATATCTGCTTTTGTCATAATTTATTTAATTTATTTAACAACATTGTGATTTTCAAAGACAAAGGTAATTAGTAGATTCATATTACCTTTATATTTTTAACGTTTATTATTTAAGTTTTACCCCAATGCACGATTTCGCTCTATTAATTGATGTTTGGTATCGACAAAACAAAAGAAACTTACCATGGAGAGAGACTCAAAATGCTTATCACATTTGGCTTTCAGAGGTGATTCTACAACAAACAAGGGTCGAACAAGGCAAAAACTACTATTTGAAATTTGTTGAAAATTTTCCAACTGTTAAAGATCTAGCGCTTGCCTCAGAAGATGAAGTACTTAAGCTATGGCAAGGACTGGGCTATTATTCCAGAGCAAGAAATTTACATACAGCAGCACAGCAAATACTCACAAAGCATGATGGACATTTTCCTTCTACTTATTCTGATATTCGACAACTAAAGGGTATCGGAGATTATACAGCTGCGGCTATCGCATCATTTGCATTTGATCTCCCTCATGCTGTTGTTGACGGTAATGTTTTTCGTGTTTTAGCTAGATATTATAATGAAGACACCCCAATTGATACTGCATTTGGGAAGAAACTATTTACAGAATATGCAAACAACATCATAAATAAGAAGGACCCAGCAAGTTTCAATCAAGCCATAATGGAGCTCGGCGCACTTGTTTGCACCCCCAAAAAAGCAGCCTGCACTTCCTGTCCCTTGAACGAATCTTGTCAAGGCCTTCGGGCAAACAGAGTATATGAACTACCGGTGAAGTCTAAAAAAACAAAAACGCGTAATAGATTCTTTCATTACATATATTCAGAACAAAATATACTGCTCCAAAAAAGGACTCAAAAAGACATTTGGGAAAACATGTATGAATTCCCGTTGGTAGAGGTAAAAAAACAATTGACGTCTTCCGCTGCAAAAAATGTAATTGAAACGACACTAGGATTAAGAATTGAACCCTATCCAATTGCCGAATACAAGCACATACTTAGCCATCAATATATTTTTGCTACCTTTTGGAAACTTAAACTTATCGAATCGATCGACGACATTTCAAACTATATTCAATGCAACCATTCTGACCTAGCTAAATATGCTATCCCTAGACTGATTGACCGCTTCCTAGAACAAGTAAATTCATCGTCAATTTAACATTCCTTTTAGTCTAATTAACATTCAATAAATAATTATGCTACATTTGTTTTATGGCCGGAAGCGTTAATAAAGTAATTCTCATTGGTAATTTAGGAAAAGACCCTGAAGTTAGAGCTCTAGAAAACGGTGCGAAACTTGCACGGTTTCCTTTAGCTACCTCAGAGACCTATACCGATAAAAACACCAACGAAAAAAAGGAAATTACCGAGTGGCACAACATTGTTGTTTGGCGCGGACTAGCAGATGTTGCTGAAAACTACCTAAAAAAAGGAATGAAGGTATACATCGAAGGAAAGTTGCGAACAAGATCGTGGCAAGATGATTCAGGAGCTGCAAAATACTCAACAGAAATAGTAGCCGACAACTTCACCATGTTGTCTGCGCGTAATGAAAGTATTAACGCTTCATCGAATGCATACCCTACTAACACACCTCAGCAATCCCATCAATCCCTAAGTCCTGATTTAATGAAGGACGAGGACGATTTACCATTTTAACTAAGTAGCACTTAACGATGGACGGAGACCCCCAACATTACATTACATTCTTTCTTCTAGCCGCTCAACTTGGAACAGAAATCTGGTTTTCTATTGGTGTTTTAATTATTTTACTTGCATCATCTGCACTCGTTTCTGGTTCTGAAGTAGCCTTCTTTTCATTAAGTCCATCGGATAGAAACGAACTGGAAGACAACAAGAACAAATCCTCAGAAACGGTTAAATTATTACTTTCTAAACCAAAAGACCTTCTCGCCGTTATTCTCATCTTAAATAACTTCATCAATATTGCCATTGTAATTCTTGCAAGTTATATATTCCTGAATTTTTATCCAGAAACGGATGAGTTTGACTTATTACGGAGCATCATAGAAATTGGAGTAATTACCTTCGTCATCCTACTAATTGGAGAAGTTGTCCCAAAAGTTTATTCGAATAGAAATAGCATGAAGATCGCATTACTAATGGCAAAACCTATCTATTATGCCGGTAAATTACCGCCATTCTCTTGGCTTAAAATAATACTTGTTAATGGCACCGATGTGATTCTTAAATCTGCTCGAAAAAAATCAATCGATATCTCAACAGATGATTTAGAACATGCTATAGCCTTAACCCGTGAAGAAAATAGTTCGGAAGATGAGCATAAAATACTTGAGGGAATAGTCAATTTTGGGAATACCGACGTAAAACAAATTATGCGCTCTCGTGTCGACACCATAGCCATCGAAAAAAGTATCAATTTTGATGAATTGCTAGAGGTAATACGCGAGGCAGGTTATTCACGTATTCCAGTTTATGAGGAAAAATTTGATGATGTATTAGGAATTATCTACATCAAGGATTTACTTCCCCACCTCGGCGAGGAGGCAAAATTCAATTGGAGGACATTAATTCGCTCTCCTTTCTTTGTTCCAGAAAACAAAAAAATTGATGACTTACTGAAAGAATTTCAGTCCATGAAAATGCATATGGCTGTGGTTGTTGACGAATACGGTGGCGCTAGTGGAATCGTCACATTAGAAGATGTATTGGAAGAAATTGTTGGTGACATCACAGATGAATTTGACGACGATGACATTATCTATTCGAAAATTAATGAAAACACTTTTATTTTCGAGGGAAAAACTCCATTAGTAGACCTTTACAAGGTGTTGGACATTGACGGAAAATCGTTTGAACAAGCAAAAGGCGAATCGGACTCAATAGCTGGTTTCTTGATTGAGCAATCAGGGAAAATATTGCGCAACAACGAATCGTTTGAATTTGAAAACATCAAATTTATCGTTGAATCCTCTGATAAGAAAAGAGTAAAAACAATCAAAATAATTAAATTGAGCCATGCGGAAGAGTAACTCTATTCTTGTTCTTATTCTCCCACTTTTGATGATCGTTACATTTTGTGACGGAAATAAAACATTTATACCAAAACCACCTACTTATCTCAAGATTGAATTCCCCGAGCGGGAATACAGAACGTACGAGGACCCCTGTTCATATTCATTCGAAATGCCGAACTATTTTGATGTTCAGCCAATTAAAAACAGTTGTAATCGGGACATTCATTTCAAAGAATTGAATGGAACGATCCACTTGAGTTACATCCAGATGGATACATCGCTTTCGGCATATGTAAACTATGCACTTGATAAAATTGACGAACACAAAGTGAAAGCAACCGCTATTTACGACTCCGTTTTTATTAACAAAGAGTCGGGAGTTTACGGAACCTTTTTCGAACTCCAAGGCAATGTTGCGTCACCTTTTCAATTCTACCTTACAGATTCAACTTCTATTTTTATGAACGGGATTATCTACTTTAACTCCCGACCAAATTATGACTCCATCAAACCAGTCTTGAACTTTGTGAAGGAGGATCTTTACAAGCTCATGTCCACCACTCAATGGTCCAAATAGACCAATCAGCGAATTTTATTGGTTCTTCTTGTGAGAATTTCTTATCTTGAGCGTCTAAACTATAAAATTATGCGTTCAATTTTTCTATTTATCTGTCTTTCACTATTTTCAGTGAATATTGGTCTTTCACAAGAAGTTTATCACAAAGCCAAAATATGGTTTAACCCAAGAACGTTAGAAAGTTTGGCTCAAATCGGACTAGATGTTGATCACGGAATTATTAAAGAAGGTACTTTCATCATAAGCGACTTCTCCGTTTCCCAATTAGAACTTGCTAAAAACGAAGGGTATACCGTTGAAATCCTCATTGAAGATGTATCCTCTTATTACGCTACACAAAACACGCAACAGGCACCTGCGAAAAACGCCACTTGTCCTACTGGTGCGACAGGAGGGTTCAACCCAACAGTTCCGTCGAATTTTCAATTAGGTAGTTATGGTGGATATTTCACGACCCAAGAAATGTTTGATAACCTTTCTTCGATGCTTTCTCAATATCCCAATTTAATCACGGACATTATTCCGATTTCCGATACATTAACGCACGAAGGAAGAACTATGTATTATTTACGTATTTCCAACAATCCAAATACATTACAAAATAAACCACGTGTGCTGTACACTTCACTTATTCACTCACGTGAGCCTGGCTCCTTGTCTGAAACACTTTTTTTCATGTGGTATATTCTAGAGAACTACGGTACCAATCCTGAAGTAACATACCTCGTTGATAATGTTGAAATGTATTTTGTACCAATGATCAATCCAGATGGATATGCACGTAATGAATTCACAGACCCGAATGGAGGGGGAATGCATCGAAAAAATAGAAACCCTAATCACGGAAACACCAACAGAGGAGTTGATTTAAATAGAAATTTCAGCTATCAATGGGGAACTACTGGAGTTAGCTTCAATGGAAATGACGATACCTTTCCAGGTACAGGTCCGTTTTCAGAGCCGGAATCAAAAAATATGAAGAAAATCGCAGAGCAATTTGGAATTTCCTTTGCATTTAACGCGCACACTTATGGAAAGTTACTGCTCTATCCGATTGGGGCTACATCCAATGAATTTGCCGCGGATGACAACTATTTTAGTGCATACAGTGGACACATGGCTCAATACAGCGGTTATGACGCAATTAAAAGCTCTGGCCTATACCCAGCGTCTGGAGATACCGATGACTATATGTATGTGGACGAAGGGATTTTCGCTATGACACCTGAGGTTGGAGGTGACTTTTGGTCTCCCTCTAATCAAATATTAGGTGATTGTATCGATATGCTTTTCCCTAACCTCATTCTTGCTCATCTTCCGTTGATTTATGGAGTAGCAACAGAAACGGATAATGGCTCCTCCATTACTGCAATGACCGGTGATTTCAATCACGATGTTGTTCGCTATGGGCGCCAAGCCGGTCCGCTGGAAGTAAGCATTACGCCAATCTCAGGAATAGCTACGGTGGGCAATCCAATCTCTTATAATTTAACCCTTCTTGAGCAACAAAGTGGTGCAATTAGCTACGAACTCGAAAGTACAATTCAATATGGTGATGAAATCAAGTACGTCTTGAACCTTGACAATGGACTATGGGTAAAACGCGACACTATAGTGAAGCAATTTGGTAGTGCAACACTTCAACTCACAGACGACGGCACAACCGATGCTAATTGGACTGGTGATTTTCAACTTACGACAGAAGAATTTGTTTCTCCAACAACTTCTTTTACGGATAGCCCGAATTCAAACTATTCATCCAACTCTTTCTACGCATATACATTTAACGATCCTATTGATTTAACAAATGCACTAACCGGAGTTATTCGTTTTCACGCGAAGTGGGACATCGAATCGGATTGGGACTATGCCCAATTCCAAGTATCTATTGATAATGGCCAAAACTGGATTCCACAATGTGGTAACTATACTCAACCAGGCGTTTTCAATAATGGAGGCGTTCAAGAAGAGGACGCTCCTCTTTACGACGGAACGCAAAATGATTGGATATTAGAAGAAATCAGCCTAAGTGATTACATCGGGCAACAGATCCGAGTTCGTTTCGTTTTGGAATCTGATGGATTTGTTCAAAAGGATGGGTTTTACTTTGATGACTTTGAGATTCTATACGACTTGGAGGAAGATCCAACAGGAAATACGACTGAAGAGTTTCTTGATCAGTTAAAATTAGTTCCGAATCCTGCGAATTCGATTGCACAACTTTCATTCCCTTCATTCGTTGATGAGGGCGTGATTACTGTTTATGATGCAGCTGGAAACTTGGTAATGCTAGAGGAAATCAACCAGCCAACCAATGTGGTTGCTATTGATGTTCAAACACTCAATCAAGGCGTTTACTTTGTACGTTACAACACTGGAGAGTTTAACAGCAATCCAATGCGCCTAGTGGTGATTCAGTAGTTTCAAAATTCAGATGCTCATAACTTTTTCTGCGCGCGGTTGATGAGCAGAATTAAATTCCGTTATTCGTGTAAATAATTGTTTACAATGAAAAACGTTGGTATTTTCTGTGGAGGATTCTCCTCTGAATATGAGATTTCGGTTAAAAGTGCTACTACCATATTAAATAACTTACCCCGATCTATATATAACCCTTTTTTGGTGTATGTCGACAGGTCAGGATGGGAGGCTGAATACAACGGCGTGAAATACCGTGTTTCTCTAGAAGATTTTAGTTTTCTTGTAGATAGCCAAAAGATCACCATTGATTTGGCACATGTTTATATCCATGGTAACCCTGGTGAAAACGGAAAATTGCAAGCGTACTTTGAAATGAAGCAACTACCCTTTGTCAATAGTAATGCGCTTTCTTCTGAATTATCATTTGACAAATGGTTTTGCAACCAGTTTCTTAAAAACTTCGACATCAAGGTTGCTGATTCAATTTTATTATTGTCAGCTGAAAATGTGAACCCAGATGAAATAATATCGCAGTTAGGACTTCCTTGTTTCGTAAAGCCAGCAGATTCAGGATCAAGTTATGGAATCTCAAAAGTTTATTCGCAAGAGGAGCTTCAACCTGCAATTACAGCAGCATTCGAAGAAGGAAAAACCGTGGTCATTGAATCTTTCATGGACGGCATAGAAGTTACATGTGGAGTTTATCGCAGCGAAACCGGCCTTGTAGCACTTCCATGCACTGAAATCATTTCGGAAACTGACTTCTTCGATTATGAAGCTAAATATCTAGGTAAGTCAAAAGAGATCACTCCGGCTAGAATATCCGCAGAACTTACTGCTTCGATTCAAGAACAAGCTAAAAAAATTTACAGCCTACTGCAATTGCGCTCAATTGCACGAATAGACTTCATTATTATTGGACACGCACCCCATGTTATTGAAGTCAATACTACCCCAGGCTTTTCAAGTGAATCCATTGTGCCTAAAATGTTAAAAACGGCAGGGATACCTATCACGGATTTTTGGACTGAAATCTACGCTTACGAAACAAAATAATTGCGCTCCCCGTGTCAGGATGTCAGCCTCTCTGACAATTTTTAATACAGATTGAAACATTTTTCTGCCAAATGAAAGACAAACCTGCAATGGCATAAAATTCGCCTATCGGGCTACGTTAATTATAAACATTAAAACGTAAACATATGTCATTAATGAAACCATTGGCGGATCGTGTGCTTATAGAGCCAACTCCAGCCGAAGAAAAAACATCAAGTGGATTGATTATTCCAGACACTGCTAAAGAGAAGCCTTTGAAAGGAACTGTAATCGCAGTAGGACCTGGTAAAGTGGATGAACCAATGACGGTAAAAGTTGGGGACTCTGTAATTTACGGTCAATACTCTGGAACAGAGATCAAATTAGACGGTAATAACTACCTAATCATGCGTGAAGCTGATATTTACGGAATTGTTTAATTCAAAACAAAAAATCAAACAAAATGGCAAAAGAAGTAGTATTTGATGTAGAAGCGAGAGAGCGACTTAAAGCAGGAGTTGATGCACTCGCAAATGCAGTTAAAGTGACACTCGGTCCTAAAGGACGAAATGTAGTAATTGAAAAGAAATTTGGTGCTCCTCACGTGACCAAAGATGGTGTTTCAGTTGCAAAAGAAATCGAACTGAAAGATCCTATTGAGAACATGGGAGCTCAAATGGTTAAAGAAGTTGCTTCTAAAACGGCTGACATTGCCGGGGACGGAACAACCACAGCTACTGTTTTAGCACAAGCAATCATTACTGCTGGTCTAAAAAACGTTGCTGCGGGAGCGAATCCTATGGATTTAAAGCGTGGAATTGATAAGGCCGTTAAATTGGTTGTTTCAGAACTACAAAAGCTATCACAAGAAGTTGGTTCTGATAATGATAAAATCAAACAAATTGCCTCCATATCAGCCAATAACGACGAAACCATAGGAGCTTTGATTGCAGAAGCAATGAAGGTAGTTGGAAATGATGGAGTAATCACTGTAGAAGAAGCGAAAGGAACTGAGACAGAAGTAAAAACTGTAGAAGGAATGCAATTCGACCGTGGTTATCTTTCTCCGTACTTCGTTACGAATACAGAGAAGATGATTTCCGACTTAGAAAATCCCTACATCTTGATCTGTGATAAGAAAATCTCAAGCATGAAAGATTTGTTGCCTGTTCTTGAGCCAGTAGCTCAGTCAGGGAGACCATTATTAATTATTGCTGAAGACGTAGATGGAGAAGCGCTAACAACATTAGTTGTAAACAGAATCCGCGGATCGTTGAAAGTGGCTGCAGTAAAAGCTCCTGGCTTTGGTGATCGAAGAAAAGCAATGCTTGAAGATATTGCAATTCTAACTGGAGGTCAAGTTATTTCAGAAGAAAGGGGACTTTCACTAGAGACTACCACACTGGATATGTTAGGTACTGCAGAGAAAGTGGACATCGACAAAGACAACACTACAATCGTTAATGGTGCTGGCAACAAAGATGAAATTCAATCTCGCGTAGGGCAAATCAAAGCACAAATGGAGACGTCTACCTCTGACTACGACAAAGAAAAAATGCAAGAGCGCCTCGCTAAATTAGCAGGTGGAGTTGCAGTTCTATACGTTGGAGCAGCGTCTGAAGTAGAAATGAAAGAGAAAAAAGACCGTGTTGATGATGCATTAGCAGCTACTCGCGCGGCAGTTGAAGAAGGGGTCATTCCTGGAGGTGGTGTTGCCTTTATTCGTGCTACTGCTGCGTTAGAAAATTTCGAAGGAGTGAATGAGGATGAAACTACTGGAATTGCCATTGTGCGCAGAGCAATTGAAGAGCCATTGCGCCAAATTGTGGCTAATACAGGAGTTGAGGGAGCAATCATCGTTCAAAAAATCAAAGAAGGAAAAGACGACTACGGATACAATGCACGCACTGAGGTATTCGAGAACTTATTGCAAGCAGGTGTATTAGATCCTACGAAAGTGGCACGTATTGCTATTGAAAACGCGGCCTCTATCGCAGCTATGTTATTAACGACTGAGTGCGTCATAGTTGATGAACCAGAAAAAGATAATGGAGCAGCAGGAATGCCAGGTGGAATGCCAGGTGGAATGCCGGGAATGATGTAATCAGTTAATATCATAAGCCAAAAAAACGTGCAATATTAATTGCACGTTTTTTTATTTTCTTTGACGTAGGAGTTGTTCTATTCTTTTCAGCAACAATTTATAAAGAATAGTGGTATCCTTTTCATTCAATTTCCTACCAAAAGTGAATACCTTTCCCAGGTATTCGAAACTTAATCGATTAGACCCTTTGACCCAGGCAGAAGACTCGTAAATCGCTTGAAAAGAAGTTTCTTTTAATTCCACGACATCAAATCGCTGCAGATTCTCTAAGAAATAGCGTTTCGATTTACCGTATTTTCCTGTTGCAATCTTTACATGTAACCCCTCCTTATCAAGCTTTATATATTCCCGCCCCCAAGTCAAATAAATTAATGTCTTACCAACGCGGACTGCGAAATACAACCAAAAAGACATGAAAATGATTAACGTAATTTGTTCTTTCTGATTGGTGACATAAAAAAATTGGGAAGTAACATATGCTCCAATAGCCAGCCAAAGCAAAGACCAAAACACTACCAATTGATACTTGATTCCAATTTTGGGAGGATAAATCACTACTGTTAATTTATCCTTGTTATCCACAAAGCTAATACGCTCGCCAATCCATTTCATAAGAAAAATCAATTACGGATAGATAACTAAGAACAATATGAAAAAAATCTTCATATTAAATTGGATAAATACTCAACCATGTCTACTTTATTCCAAAATTCATTATTATCCAAATAGTTTCTAAATTCCTCTTTGGAATAGACGACTCCATTTCCCAGGTTTTTAACGGATAAATCAGAAAAATCCTTCAAAACCATACTCCAATCTGAAAATATCCTTTCTTGAATATGTTTAGTCTGAATTAGTTGAATATTTGTATGCCTAATATCGAGTTTAATAATATCGTACAATCTAAAAACATTATATTCTGGACCTTCTAAATATTGCAAAAAGCAGTTGTTATATTCTAATAATGCACCAGTTATTTCAGACTCTGCATTGTTAACAGAGGAGGACTCGACTATCATTGAAATATCTTGCTCAGTGAGTGAGGAGGACTTTGTACTTAAATAAAGAAGACTAATCATCTATATCAATTCGAATAACGGTATATTTACAAAAATAGAATTAAATACCCCGTGAAACAAGAAATACTTAAAATACTTGCAAATACTATAGAGGGTATATCTTCATCTGAAACACCAAAGAAACTAGCAGATTCACTATTTGAAATTGTAGATGATTTCGTTCAAGTAAAATACAGTTCTATATTTCTTTGGGATAGTACTGATGGGAAGCTCAAACTATATAAAAACAAAGGCTTCTCTGAAAATGACAAAGTATACAGCGAAAAATCTGCAATGGATCGTCATCCGGGTTGGGTATTCAAAAACCGTAAATCCCT
>JALQTG010000226.1 GCA_023264075.1 Crocinitomicaceae bacterium | reverse complement strand
ATTACCTGCAAAAAAGCCGTTCTCTATGGGGACGGCTTTTTTTGTTTTGTTACAGCAATTTTCAACGAATTTAGTAGTTTTACAACTATGGTTAAATGGAGCTTCATCTTTGCCGTTATTGTATGTTTATTGAGTTGTCAGGAAGAAACAACTGAGGAAGAATTGTATGACCTCCTCCTGGTCTGTTATAACGATTATTATGAGTTATCCGATATTTCAGCAAGCGACACACTTAACAAATTCGAAAACTTCCTAATTTCAGAGGGCCATCTAAAGGATCCTTCGGGAAAATCCTATCGTGAATTACTTTCCTACCTAAAAACGAATACGTACTTCAAGCTACCGTTAAAAAAAATTGATTTCACCAACGAATTGCTCTACGATAACCCGTCAGACCTACTCTACTGTGTTCATTATAATTTTAATATTGATAGTGCCCAGTTTATGAATTTACAATATTATCAATGGGCTGAGAAGTTAGGTGAATACATGGAAGATCAATCTTCGGTAAATATTCATGACTTGTTTGAAACGTACATGCGTTATTTAGATGACGAAACCATGGAGCAACCATTTGTGCGGGAGTCACTACTTCAGTTTTTCTATCGGTGGTATTTCACGAGTAAATACAATCGTGAAATCGAAATCCCATCAGAAGAGAAAGAAGCAAAAATCCTTAGAATCGATAGTCCAATATGAGATTAAAGTTCCATAGATCCACACGGTTAATTCGGAATTCATCTGGTACTTCTCCTGGTCGGTGTGCTGCTTTATGTGCGATCAAAAATTGAAGATCAAATCCCTCCAGATATCCTTTAAATTTATAGTCGATTAATCCTGTAAAATGATAGTACGAAGGAATACCATATTTATTTAATAAACTATTCTCTAATCCGGGATGTTGAACAGTACTGGTTCCGATTTCTGTGTAAAGCTGTTCATTTTTAAATGTATATTTATACTTTAGGGTTAATGCGTTCACTCCACCTGCCCCTTCGAAGCGTTCCCTTGGAATACTTGCGAAAAAATGCTCATTCCCCCATTCTCTTGGAAAAAGAAAACGACCTTGTTTACTAATATGCAAGTTGTTCAGTGACACTTCATGACGTTTTCTGGTTAGACCGATCTTTCCTCCGATAGCATACGTCTGTTCTCCCGGAAGGATGTAAGACAAAGTCGGATCATGATTACCTCCATTTTTCACTGCGGTCTGATACAAACCCTGAACACCAAAATGAAAGGTATTTTTTTCACGTACCCAGTTGAATTCGTGTTGCGAAAAAGAGAGGTTAAATACATTGTCGTTGTGGTAATTCCAAACTTGATGCTTCCACTTTTCACTTTTGTAAGTTATTCCTGCTACTGCCACTCCGAGAGTTTCTATATTCCCCTTGTAGCTGGAAGAGGTGCCGAAAGGATTTCTGCCAAATGGATAAACACCATATGATTCCTCCATGGAATACCAATCTACTGTTCCTCGAATCGTTACGTGATTAAATGCCGCCCCAGTAAATTTCCAATTGTGATGTTCGTAATTTGCCGAAATTCCGCTAAAGATATTTGGGCGCATGCGATTATCTTGTTCATTGAGAAAGGGTGAATCGAATTTTTGTCTACCCAAGTTAACAAGTAGATGGTTTTTTTCGTAAGTCACGTACAATTCTTCTAATCGATCTAAATCCTTTGTGTTCTCAAAATCATTCATATCAAACAAGAGCAGTTCGTATCGATTGGAATTTTCAGTGGTGGGGTCTTTTTCGTAAACGTTGTGTTCGAATAACTGAAATACGAAAAAACCACTAAAACCCAAATGAAACCCTTTCCATGCTGGACTGTAATACCCTAGTCCTGCACCTGCAGCAATTGCAGTATGATCCATAAGATCCAGTCTGTTAATAGTGCTCATGGAAAAAGAACGAGCATGAAACTCGAAGTATCCTTTATCTAGGTCTCTTCCTAACGTTTTAGGTAAAGAATCTACATCAGGCGTTGGGTGATGGCCATGGTAATGTTGACTTTTACCAACGAATATCACCGAGACAATCAGGAGAAATGTGAAGAGGTAGCGCATAGAACAATGTATTATAATATACTGCAAATTTCGTAACCAGTTTCGTAAGATAATGCCACAATTGTTACACATTATCTTGTATCTTCGCTATATGTCCATTCGCGCACAATTAAGAGCTGCCATTACAAGTTATTTCCCTTTTGAATTATCGGGAGAGCAAGCGATTTTAGCGGATCAATTGTGTGATTTCTTCGTTAGTCAAGACGTTTTAGAATTGTTTGTACTCAACGGCTATGCGGGTACAGGAAAAACTACCCTTCTCAGCGCTTTTGTGAATGCCTTGAAGGAAGTAAAAGGAAAATCTGTACTTCTAGCACCAACAGGAAGGGCTGCAAAAGTTTTTTCGAATCGTTCGGGACAGCCAGCGCATACAATCCATAAAAAAATATATCGGAAAGAAACAGTTCCAGGTGGTGGAGTTCAATTGGTGGTCCCTCCTAACCTGCATACAAATACTATTTTTTTTATTGATGAAGCTTCGATGATTGGCGATTATTCGCTTCGAAATGACGGTAGTGTGAGTCCCCGAAATTTGTTGGAAGATGTCATTAACTATGTTTATTCAGGTAAAAACTGTAAGATCATTTTTATTGGAGATGTTGCCCAGTTGCCGCCAGTAGGAAGCGATTTTAGTCCGGCGTTGAATCAAGAATACTTAAGTCAGCACTATGGTCGATTGAGGATTTTAGGCTTTCAACTTAAGAATGTATTGCGTCAGGCTGAAGGTTCTGATATCTTAATTAACGCCACCCAATTACGCTCAGCCCCAGAGAACGCGTTTCCTAAGTTTTCTATCGGTAAGAACGAAGACTTAATTCGTTTACCAGGGGATGAACTTCAAGATGCTTTAGAGAGTGCCTTTTCGACATATGGTCGCGATGAAACCATCATCATAACACGAAGTAATAAGCGCGCAAATCTATATAATCAGCAGGTTCGCTCACGGATTCTTTGGTACGAGGAAGATATTTGCGGCGGCGATTTAGTGATGGTGGTGCGAAATAATTATTTCTGGCTCGACGATAAATCACAAGCTGGTTTTATTGCCAATGGTGAAATCATGGAAATTGAACGGATTTCGGGACGCGAAGAAATGTACGGGTTTCAGTTTGCCGATGCACGGGTGCGATTAGTAGATTATCCAAAAATGGGCTCAATTGAAGTTAAAATCATGTTAGACGTCATTTATGAAGACACCCCGAATCTTTCTAGAGATAAAATGAAAGAGCTTTTTTATGCTGTAGAGCGCGTTTATGCTTTCGAACGGAACAAAAAGAAACGCTACGAGCGCATTATGGCAGATCCATACTTCAACGCTTTACAAGTTAAGTTTGCTTATGCTGTTACGTGTCATAAATCCCAAGGAGGACAATGGGCATGCGTGTTTTTGGACCAAGGTTTTCTTACAGAAGACCTACTCGATCAAAACTTCTTTCGTTGGCTATATACGGCGTTTACGCGATCGACAGAGAAGCTGTACTTGATTAACTTTGACAAGGCGTTTTTTGATTAGGTTTAAATGGGTTACAGGTCGCAGAATGTAAGTTTCGTGTGTACTAGGAACCTGCAAAATGTAACCCGCCAAGCGCCTAACCTTTATAGTAATCTACTTTCTTCGCTCTTTCAGCACCTCTAGTACATCTTCTAAACGATAACCCTTTGCCTGTAACAAGATGAGATAGTGAAATAGTAAATCGGCACTTTCATTGAGGAATAAGTGTTCATCGTTGTCTTTTGCTTCTATAACTACTTCTACTGCCTCTTCTCCAACTTTTTGGGCTACTTTGTTGATTCCGCTTTTAAACAAAGAGGAAACGTACGAATTCTCATCTGGATTGTCTTTTCTGTCTTTTATAGTGATTTCCAAATCGCGTAGTACACCAAAAGAGGTGTTCGACCGCTCTCCCCAACAAGTTGTGGTACCGTTGTGACACGTTGGACCAACAGGAATTGCTTGAATGAGCAAACTATCTTGGTCACAATCCAACTCAATGTGTTTCACTTCCAGAAAGTTACCACTCTCCTCTCCTTTTGTCCAAAGTCTATTTTTAGACCTAGAGAAAAACGTCACTTTATTCGTTTCAGTGGTGGTTTGAAAAGCCTCTTCGTTCATATACCCGAGCATTAACACTTCGCGAGTATCGAAATCTTGAACAATTACGGGAACTAATCCTTCTCCTTTATTGAAATCTATCTGCATCATAAGCGTATTTGAATATGTTGAGCGCGCAATGCTTGTTTGAGCGCTGGAAGGTCTACTTCCTTAAAATGAAAAATACTGGCAGCCAATGCCGCGGAAACATCTGTTTGTTGGAACACCTCCGTAAAGTGGGCTATGCTTCCAGCACCTCCAGAGGCAATAATAGGAATAGTGAGCAACTCATTCATTTTCTTAAGTGCCTCAATCGCAAATCCAGCTTTGGTTCCATCGTGGTCCATTGATGTGAATAAGATTTCACCTGCACCTAGCTGCTCTGCTTGTTTCGCCCAAGAAAACAATTCTTTATCGGTTTCTAAGCGTCCACCGTTTAAAAACACCTTCCAGGTATCACCGATTAATTTCGCGTCCACTGCTAACACCACACATTGATTGCCGAATTTATCCGCTAATTCTTTAATGATTGAAGGATTCTTAACGGCTGCGCTGTTTATGGCAACTTTATCAGCACCAGATTGCAAGAGATAGTAGGCGTCCTCAACACTTCCTACCCCACCACCAACTGTGAAAGGTATAGCAACTTGCTGTGCAACTTCTTTTACAAGTGCCACAAGCGTTTTCCGTTTTTCATGTGTTGCTGTAATGTCTAGGAACACCAATTCATCTGCACCAATCTCACTATACATTCGCGCTAAAGCTACAGGATCTCCAGCATCGCGCAGCCCGACAAAATTGACCCCTTTGACAGTGCGTCCATCTTTAATATCGAGACATGGAATAATCCGTTTTTTTAACATGTTTGTTGAAGTTTTCCTAGTTGTTCAATCGTAATATTTCCCTCGTAAATTGCTTTTCCTATAATTGCTCCAGCTAAACCTGCGGCCTTCAACTCAAGAACTTCTTCAAACGTGGTCACTCCACCACTTGCAATGAGATCTATTCTCGGAAACTCATTAAGTAGACGAATGTATAAATCTATCGATGCCCCCGCTAACATACCATCT
>JALQTG010000195.1 GCA_023264075.1 Crocinitomicaceae bacterium | reverse complement strand
TGCATCAGAAGGGTTAGTCTTAGTCCAAATTTCTTCCAATGGGGTTTCCTCCACTTCTCCTACAAATTGATTATGATTGGCTAACAGATTCTGCTCAAGTTTTAAGATACTCTCCTGAAACCGATCGGTTTCAGCTGCGATGTCGGATACATAAAATATAGAATACAAACTCCAAGAAATAAAAAAACTGACTACCGCAACGAATAGCCAAATATTCTTACGGAGTAATTTTTTCATAGCTGTTCCGAATTGTTTGATGGTTAATTTAAGAAATTATCGCTCTTTCTCTCATTAATTCCTTCAAATTCTCTAAAAGAAGTTCATAATCATGGTCCGCGCGACTGTCGTTGTGAAATATGAAATCAGCCCTTTGCTGATGCGGCGCAATGTACTTAGCGTAACAGGGCTTTACGTGATGATTCCATTGGTACAGAACATCTTCACGAGAGTATCCTCTATTTTCCTGATCGCGGTACAGCCTCCTATCTAACTGGACTTGTAAATCTACATCTATAAAAATGCTGTAGTCTAATTCCTTAAAAACCTCTTCGTATTCAAAAACGAAAATACCTTCTACTATAATAAGTTCAGAAGGCTCTATCGTTATCAAAACGTGTCTATTCTTACTCACGTTGAATTGATATTCTACCACGTCAATCGCTTCTCCTGAAACCAATTGACGAAAATCCTTTACCAATTTTTCTCTATCCAAAGCAGTAGGCAAGTCAAAATTCACAATTCCTTTTTCATCTTGTTGCTGCAGCTGAATGGGTTTGTAATAATTATCCATCGAGAAAACAGAAGGCCTGAGCTCTTGAAAGTCTACTGCTAATCTTTTCAAAATGGTTGTCTTACCCGAACCACTTCCTCCACATATTCCTATCACCATAGTACTGAGTTTCTACTATTCAAAATCCAATGAAGCTGTTTTTCCAATATCGAAAAGGCTTGTAGATAAAAAACCTTCTGTCAAAGGGTGAACAAAAATAGTAGAACTTTTGCCAAATTGAATAATCGATGGGTTTTTCATGAATTGAAGGGGCGAGATTCCTGAGGGAACCTGAAATATCGAACTAGTAGATTCCACGCGAGCATGAAAATTTTCTTCATTCACGCCTACTGCAATAATTAGCGATTTTTGAATTTCCATCAGCCCTACACTTATAGCATATTTATCTTTTTTATCTTTTGAAATTGGTTTAGAAACCAATGGCTGATGAATGCCTTTCTCGTCAAAACGACTAATAATAAACTTACTTCCTTTCACGTCGAAGGTCAATGTATAAAATTGACCCGCTAAAAAATATCCGTAAGCTTTGGCTTTGTAATCCGCGAAACCCGATGAAATATAATAATCACCAGAAAAATGCATCGGGTTTAATACCATGGAAATGGATTGCTGATCACTTAACTTAAATACTTGTGTGAACCCTTCCTCTCCTTTCGCTGAAAAAGGAATAAATTCAATGGTTGATTTACCTGCGCGATCAATTAAACGGGAAAAATAAATCTGTTCCTCATCGCTTCCTGCATATTTCATCATCGCTTCAGTATTTTCTTTAACTCCTTCCATGCTAGATGACAGTGTCTTAACAGCATAAGTTCGATGATTATGGTGTGTTAGAAAGATGAATACGTTGTCGTAAGATTTATCGCTTTTATTTTCTGCTACAAACTGAAATACAAGAGCACCATTTGTATTCACAACATCAACAAGTGTCAAATCCGTAGAGGATGAATACCCCAATTTCTTTGCATGGGTAAGTAATTCCAAATACGTTGATTTAACACTTCCACCCATGTTGATTTGATGGTAAAAAAGTTTATGGTTCTCGGGGACAAAATTGTCAAGAAAGTAAATGTAATTTGACTTGTGACCAAGAATAAGCGAAGGATTATCTTTTTTGGGATAGAATTTCTCTTTCCACTGAGCTTCGCCTAAGGTGTTTAGCAAAATAACATTATAATCTTTTTGCCGTGAAGAGGGGTCCTTGGCTAACAGTAAACTTCCAACCCCTTGCCATTCCACAGCATCGTGAAACGGATAGCTTTCCGAAGTAACATTTACCTGTCCAAATAATTTAAAAAACTGAAATACTGCAATTAACGTGATCAGCCGTCTCATAAAAATAAGTTTCTCGTGTGCAATTGTAAAGACGAATCTACAATTTTTGTTCCGCAAAATTATCGATAGAATTATATTATTCGTACTTTTCGCTTCATAACTCCGTAAATTGATGCAATGAAGATTTATTTATTCATTTTTATGGCACTGATAGTCAGCTGCTCACTGTTTTTTACTTCGGAAAACGAAATCGAAACGTTAGCTATTGGGGAACATGCTCCACTTGTCGATAATAAAATGAATTCAACCCTTGGTCAAAAACTTTCGTTATTGGATATGAAAAAGGAAAATGGTCTTTTAGTTATCTTTTCTTGTAATACTTGCCCTTTCGTTGTTGGAGGAGGAAAGTTTGAAGGATGGGAAAAAGATTACAACACTATTTCGGAAATGGTCAAAGCAAATAATATAGGAATGGTACTCATTAATAGCAATGAAGCCAAACGCAAAGCAGGAGATAGCATGAAGGACATGCAAGCAAGGGCAAAGGATCAAGGTTATGTGATGAATTACGTGCTTGACAAAAACCATAAACTCGCGGATGCATTCGGTGCACGAACTACCCCTCATGTTTTCTTGTTCGATAGTACTATGACATTGATTTACACTGGATCAATTGACAATACCTGGAATCCAGCAGAAACTGAGAAAAAAACTTACCTTGAGAATGCAGTTCTCGAATATATTTCTAAACAACCACTAACAACTCCAACTACTGCACCTAAAGGATGTAGTATTAAACGAAAAAGCTAAAAACAGACCCATGAAAAAACAATTACTCTTCGCAGCTATGCTGCTCGCTTCTGTCGGAAGTGCATTTGCTCAAACCTTTGATATGGGAGAACCACTATCTTGGAAAGGTAAATTTCCAACAACTAAACAATTTCATCAGATGCCTGCTGTTGACGCAGCCTATCAGATGCATGTTGACTCCCTGAACAGAGCCAATGGATTTGATAAAATGCTACGATTTGGATATGAACACCATGTTAACATAAATATACTCGATCAGGGAGTAGCTTTTACAACACCAAAAGGAGATCGAGTAACACAGTATGCAATATCTTGTCCAAATGCGGTTTCAGTAAACGTGATTTTTGACGTATTCGAATTAGCCGAAGGTACTGCTCTTCATCTATTCGATAAGGATCACCTTCAATACATAGGGGCGCATACTTCCAAAAACAACAATGAAAACAGAATGCTTGGAACGGAGTTGATCAAAAGTGACAACATGATTATTGAAATCGTGGAGCCCCAAGCTGTTATTGGTCAATCTCAATTGGTATTAGGTACAATAGTTCATGGATACAGAGACCTTGAAGTCATGGCAAAAGCGCTCAATGACTCTGGAGATTGTAACATCGACGTGAACTGTCCTCAAGGAGCTGGATGGGAATTACAACGGAATTCAGTAGCCATGATGGTTTCTGGAGGTGGGTTCTGCACTGGAAGTTTGGTGCACAATACATCAGGTACAATTATTCCTTATTTCATCTCTGCGAACCACTGTGGTACAAACCCAGGTGGATGGACCTTCCGTTTTCGTTGGGAAACACCTACTAGCGGCGTAAGCTGTGCTACAACGGCAAACTCTGTAAACGGCCCAACCAACATGAATGTAAACGGTGGAGTCCTTCGTGCTGCCAATTCAAATGCTGACTTCACGTTAACAGAATTGAATACAGCTCCTAACCCAGCATGGGGGATTTACTACAATGGATGGGATGCAACAGATGCAACAACGAACACCCGTGCCACGGGTATTCATCATCCAAGTGGGGATATTAAGAAAATTTGCCACTCCGAAATGGCACCAACGAAACAAACAACAAATTTTAACGGAAATCCTAATGCTCAAATGTGGCGCGTTGCTTCATGGACAGAAGGGGTTACAGAGCCTGGATCATCGGGATCTCCACTTTTCAATCAAGATGGTCGTGTAATTGGTGTATTATCCGGCGGTGCTGCTGCTTGTAGTGGAACTTCCAACAATGGCCAATATGACATCTACGGACGTTTCGGAATTGCTTGGGACGCACTCGCTCCGAGCAACAGTCAGCTAAAATTTTGGTTAGATCCAGGAAACACGGGCAATGAAATTATTGATGGTGTAGATCCAAATCAAGCTTCAGTTCAATATGATGCGAGCCTTGGAAACCTACAAAATGCATCAGGCATCATCTGTGGTGATGGTACACAACCAGTAGTACGTATTACTAATTCCGGTTCTGAAACGTTAACTTCTGCATCAATTGTCTACTCCTATAACGGAACGAATACGACATTAAACTGGACCGGAAGCTTAGCAACGAACCAATTTGAAGATATTCAACTTCCTTGGATGTTTGCAGTCGATGGAAATAATACTGTTTCTGTGACAGTAAGTAATCCGAATGGTCAATTAGATGAAAATGCAGCAAACAATGTTATCGCGTCAACATATATCGCCGTGATCGAAGGAGAATTTGTTACTCTAGATCTTACATTGGACTGCTACGCTGAAGAAATTTCATGGAGCATTGAAGATGCCGCTGGTTTCTCTTGGTATTCTGGGGGAGGATATACAAATCCGAACCCTTTGAATCAGACAACGCTAATTTCAGAATCGATGTGCCTCGCTGAAGGTTGTTACGACCTCATACTGAATGATTCCTACGGAGATGGTATGGGAGGGGCTCAGTGGGCGCCAGACTGTGAGTTTGACGGAAGTATGCAGTTATCTCGGAATACAAATGGGCAGGTATTAGCTGAACTAACAGCTACAGATGCTGACTTCGGAAGTACAATTTCGTTTAATTTCTGTGCACAGAACTTGGCAAACTTAGCCTATCAGACATTGGTGAACAACATTAGTCTTTATCCTAACCCATCGAAAGGAGCTTTCACTATTCAAATTCCTGGAGTTGAAGGGGAAAAAGTCATTACCTTACTCGATGTAACAGGAAAAGTAATTGGTTCACAAACGACTTCCTCTGACGTTGTAGAGTTTAACGAAAGTTCATTAAAAGCAGGTGTTTACCTTGCTTCTATTCAAACTTATTTAGGTACAGTAACACGTAAGTTCATCGTAGAATAATCGTTTAATGTTCGTGTAAAAGGCCGTCCTCTAATTATGACGGCCTTTTTTATTCATCGTAAATTTTCCTATTGCATTCATAAATCGTGGAAAGTACTCACTTAACTGAAGCATACTACATCTACCAAATATCATAATTAATGATTACAGGTCCAGAGTTGTGTTACTATGGATCCGTAAATTTCAAACCATAGAAATGAATGAACGTGACAGTAGATTTACATACTTAAAGCGCGAATCATGCAATGATACCATTTTGAAATATCGATGAGCTGCTCAACCAAAGAAAGAAATACCTAAAATTCTTAAGACTCAAAATTGAGATATTCGCTAAATAAAGAAGATATTCTAGGAATTCATTTTCACGAGG
Source organism: Crocinitomicaceae bacterium (assembly GCA_023264075.1). GTDB lineage: Bacteria > Bacteroidota > Bacteroidia > Flavobacteriales_D > Crocinitomicaceae > JALQTG01. The sequence continues at coordinate 902 of JALQTG010000195.1, read as the reverse complement.
AATTAATCACTCTGCAGACGGTAAAACAACGGTGAAAACTGTTTTCTCAGCACTTGATGAAAACTCCATTTTACCATAATGATCACTAATAATCTTTGACACAATACTAAGTCCTAGACCAGTTCCGTTTTCTTTTTTAGTTGTAAAATACTTTTTGAATATTTTCTCTTTTACTGCAGGAGGAATTTCAGGGCCATTGTTCTCAAAATGAATATAAATTTTTCCTTCGATTTCTTCACTGTAAATGGCTATTTTTTTCTGTCTAGTTTGATCTTTTACCGTATCCAATGCGTCCAATGCATTTTTTAATAGATTGGACCATACTTGATAGAGTTCAGTTTCTATTGCGTAAATTGAGTGAGATGAATTTATATCAACAGAAAAGATTAAATTATCTTTAAATCGAAATTTAAATAGCGTTTCTAAAATACTCATTGACTTAAGGAGATTAATCTTCTGCTTGTCGTTATCAATATTTTGCTTTATGAACTTATTTAGATTGGAAATTACCGAAGAAGATTGTGTCACAGCCTGATTTATCCCTCCGATTAATTCCATTGCAACAAGGTAATCCCCAACTAAGGGAATTAATTTGCCAACATTAGGCAAATCTAATAATCGATAAATAATTTCTTTTTGTGCTACACCTATGCCTATTGAAGCTATATCCTTCGCAAGAGGAATATATTGTTCTAATCGCTGTTCACTCAGAGCTTCCTCAATTTTCTTTGTCTCAGTAATTACCCAAGCATTTCGTGGAAATGGATTTACTCGTTCCGTTAAATTCAAGATTTGAGTAATAACAACAGAGGCTTCTTTGGTTAAATATTGCGATTGAGAACTTATTTGAAATAATAATTCTCTAACACTATCGTTGGACGCTTTAATTGATCCGAGTGGAG
>JALQTG010000176.1 GCA_023264075.1 Crocinitomicaceae bacterium | reverse complement strand
AACATGAAGCGATACTCTGCATGAGCTCTTCTGCAAAAAAAGCATTTACGCAGGCTCAATTGGAGACATTGCAACAACACTGCAGAATTATGGCCGCTCCCATTCCAACCATCGAGCAAGCCGGTGGTGGTAGCGTTCGCTGTATGATTGCTGCGAATTATTAATTGCTCAACTCATTATTTTTGAAATTTTATACGGGAAAACCCCGTCATCTTGGAAGAACAAATTGAAGAAATCACATTAAAATTATTAACGCTAGATGATTCAAGGAATTAAAAGAGCTGTTGATCAACTCTTACCAGTCCGTGCCAGTATCCTATTGGAAAGAGCCCACCGACGAAGGAAATGCGCTTTATGGATTGATGTATTCGTAAAACCTGATTTTCGTGAACTTCGACTTTGTCGCAGGTTGTATCAATTCATGTAGCAATTGTGTGAGCGCTTGAATTTGAAAGGAATCTATTTTGGAGGGCGTATCCTTAATTATCTTCAAGTCTTGTTCAATGGCAAATGTGTACCTGTAATTACTTGGATATTCTGATGAACACATTGTATCAAATCAAAAGCAATTCCAAATACAGAAATGATTCTAATTGCAGATGTAGACATTGACTTAATCAACGAATTACACAATTACGGAGCTGTAAAAAATCTCAAAGACAGAAGAAAGGATCTATTTGAGCTGAAATTGAAACGGAAAAAATAGTTTCAATGTGCCAATTGAGAATTTGTAACTTCTCCGAAATGCCTACCTCGATACACTTATTTATCAACTCCTTTCGTCGTTAATAAAAAATCACTCGGTAAGCGGTGAGTAGTTCTAATATACGTAACACTCCGGATGCCGAGTGTTTTTTTTTTTGGATTGCGCCAAAGAAGCAAAACAAAAATATATCTAGGTAGACGGGAGTTCGCTGGTGCTAACGTGCTAATTGTCGAATTGTCTAATTGCCTAATTAACCAACTCTTCCCCCAACTGATCGTAATTGATACCATCAAAATTCCCGGAACTCATCATTAGGAGCACCTTGTTTTTCCAATCGAAAGAATGAATAAACTTTAACACTTCCTCGGTAGAGTTGGACACTTCTACTCCGCCACCAAAACCTTTTGCCACGTCTTCCTTCGAAATCGGTTCTAATTTCTTATGCTTTACTACTTCTGGATGAAAATACACCAACGCATGATCCGCAGCGACCATCGCATTTTTATATTGAGGTAAGAATTCTTTTTTTAAAGACGAAAACGTATGCAACTCCATGCATGCCACCACTTCCCTATCTGGATATTGCTCTTTTACAGCCGAAGTTGTTGCTTTTAACTTGGAAGGTGAATGCGCAAAGTCTTTGTACATGACAAAATCGTTGGATTCTACCACTTTTTCCAATCTTTTACCCGCACCCGTGAAAGAACCAGCAGCCGTTAAGAAATCGTGGTGACTAATTCCAATCGCTTCGCAGACATACATCGCGCCAATCAAATTTTGTAAGTTGTGGTGACCAAAAATTTTAAGCGCATACGCATTGCCATAATGTGTTAGCAGCGTCCCTTCGTTTTTCACTTCGTATTTGGGCGTTTGATAGGATTGACAATTCACAGAAGAACTCGCCATTTGAGCTACTTTCTTTACTTCTGGATCTTCCTCATTGTAAACGAGCTTCCCTCCTTCTTCAATTAACGAAACAAAAATGGAAAACTGCTCCACGTAATTACTAAACGTCGGGAAAACATTAATATGATCCCAAGCAATTCCGCTGATTAATGCTACATTCGGTTTATATAAATGAAATTTAGGTCGACGATCAAGGGGGGAACTTAAATACTCATCTCCTTCCAAAATCATCACGTCATTTTCTTCCGTAATTTTTACCATACAATCATACCCTTCCAGTTGCGCACCAACCATATAATCGACTGATTTACCCAATACATTACAAGCATGCAAAATCATGGAAGTAATCGTTGTTTTCCCATGTGAACCGCCAATGACAACACGCGTTTTATTTTTTGATTGCTCGTACAAATATTCTGGATAGGAAAAAATCGGAATGTGTAGTGCTTTTGCCTTCAACAATTCAGGATTATCTTCGCGCGCATGCATTCCTAGAATCACCGCATCTAATCCTTCATGAATGCGTTGTTCATTCCACCCAATCGAGTCTGGCAAAAGCCCCTCACGCTTCAAACGACCTTTTGATGGTTCAAAAATTTCATCATCCGATCCCGTTACCTGATAGCCCTTGCGCGAAAGAGCAATTGCTAAATTGTGCATAGCACTTCCCCCAATAGCAATAA
>JALQTG010000166.1 GCA_023264075.1 Crocinitomicaceae bacterium | reverse complement strand
AAAAATCATTTGTTCAAAGGTGGCGACTAGACTCATAAGAGAGAAGCAATTAAAAAGATGAGCGAAATAGCGAATGTACTTAAAGCAACTTTTTTAAGTTCAGGATCTAAATCCTTTGGAACAGTCGTTTTCCAAACTTTTATTAAGTGAGGTATAAGAACGAGAAAAGGAAGAGTACTCAACACGTAGTAAGGATTATTCAAAAGTGCATAGACCAAAAGACTAGCCAGAGCACCAAAAATCAGTATGCTATGATAAATCTTGGCTGCTTTAAATCCTATTTTAACAACTAAGGTGCGTTTACCAACCACTGCATCATTTACTTGGTCCCGCATATTGTTGAGGTTGAGTACCGCAACACTTAATAATCCAATGGTTAAGCTCAGCAGTACAAGTTGTTCATCAAATGACTTGGAAAAAAGGGGGTAGACTCCCAGGACGCTAACTCCTCCAAAGAAAATGAAAACGAAAAGATCTCCTAATCCGGAATAACCATAGGCTCTTTTTCCCACAGTATAAGTAATTGCTGCAAGAATAGCAGCTACAGCAAGGCCGGTGTATACGTACAGAATACTCGCTGGTAAGTCCTGAACACCAATGAGAATCAATGGAATTGCTGAACCACTTGATAATATGGTAAACAAGATTACAGCACGCTTCATTTCTGTAACCGAAATTAATCCTGATTGGACACTGCGTATTGGCCCAACGCGATGCTCGTTGTCAGCTCCTTTTATACTATCGCCTAAGTCATTTGCGAGATTCGACAATATTTGAAAAAATAAGGTTGTGAGGACAGCAAGTATAAAGACTGATGAATTCCAATGCCCTTGTGCCAAAGCACAGCTGCTACCAATAATAATTCCCGAGAGTGATAACGGTAAGGTCCGTAATCGGAAGGCTCGAATCCATGCGACAGTTTTCGACATAATACAAAAATCTAAAAATTTAATGGATGAACACTTAATTGAATATAAAAGTTTTCGCTGATTTGATTGTTATTCGTTCTTATTATTTCCGCTATTTTTGTCAAAAAACATTAAGCATGGAATTCATTTCAGAAGAATTAGATGAATACGTTGTAAAGCACACCGCCGGCGAACCTCAATTATTGTATCAATTAAATCGAGAAACTCATTTAAAGGTGCTACAACCACGTATGTTGAGTGGTCACTTTCAAGGTCGTGTGCTAAGCATGTTTGCTAAAATGATACAACCCAAGAATATTTTGGAAATTGGCACCTATACTGGCTATTCTACATTGTGTTTTCTAGAAGGGTTAGTTGAAGGTGGAAAAATCACTACGATTGACATAAATTATGAATTAGAGGACATGGTTCGTCGCTACTTTGACCTATCTGGTAGGAGTGAGGCAATAGATTATAAAATTGGAGATGCTATGGAAATTATCCCTATGCTGGAAGAGGAATTCGACTTAGTATTTATTGATGCCGATAAGAATAATTATTTAAATTACTATGATCTAGTTATCGACAAAGTTAAGCTTGGAGGATATATCATTGCGGATAATGTTTTGTGGTCAGGAAAGGTTACAGGAGAATATGATCACCTTGATGCAGATACCAAAACACTTGTTGACTTGAATCAGCTTGTGCACGAAGACAAACGAGTAGAAAATGTCTTATTACCTATTCGGGATGGGTTAATGGTTATGAGAAGGGTATAAGGTCTAATCCTCAACTATTACAAATATATCCTCATCATCGCGTTTGAACATTTTTTCTTCACGCGCAAATTTTTCTATTGATTCGAGGTTATTTAGTTGATTAAGGACATGTTTTGTGTGCTCAAGCTTTTCCTGCATTTCAACTTTTTCAGCGATGATTTTATTATACTTAACTTGTTGACGAATAATAGAGAAAACATCTACATCATCTAAAAACATTGCGTAGACCCCGAAAATGAATAAGGTTAGAATATATTTATTTCTTAGGTATTTTAAATATTTAAGCATATTTCAAAGTTAACAACTTACTAAAGTTCAAACCTTCGAAACTCCAGTGAATTTTGAAGACCACACTGTTAATAGCGAATAACATATTTTAATAGTACGATGGGCAAGTGAGTGTTTTAATCTGTGATTTCTAACTTGATTTCTCCATTTCTAAAGGTCACTAGTTCTTCCGTTTGTTCAATGAGAATATTTCCCTGCTCATCTGTTCCTCGAATGATTCCTCGAGTAAGGTTATCGTTAAATTGGAAGCGAACAGGTTCATTTATTTTCCATAAACAAGCATCGTAGTGATCCTTGATTTTTTCCGAAGAAGTGCTGGTGAAGGCATCTAAGCGTAAATTTAAGTGATAAATAATTTCAAAAAGTACACTTTTTAAGTTGAACGATTTTCCCGTTATTTCACGAAGAGAGGTAGCAGTTATTTTGTTAAACTCAGTTTGGTTAATGTTTATTCCAATCCCTATAACAGAGTAGTTTATACTTCCTGACTTAAAGCTGTTTTCAATGAGTATTCCAGCAATTTTTCTAGTGTCAACATAAATGTCATTGGGCCATTTTATGCGAGCATTTATCTTGAAGGTAGCTAAGAAGTTTAGCAAGGCTAAACTAACGCAATGATTAATTGTTATACTCGATATGTTATTGACGAATGAAGGTTCAAGTAAAAAGCTAAACGTGAGGTTCTCAAATGGGTTTGACTGCCATTTATTGGCGCGTTGACCACGACCATCTGTCTGTATGTCTGACAGAATTACCGCACCGGAGCCAATTTTGCCTTCGTTTTTCAGCTTGGCAACGTAATTGTTTGTGCTGTCCACGGATTCTAAATGAATAATACGGTGTCCTACGTAAGTCTTAACCATTGTTAAAATGAGTTATGTAAAGGATGTAAAATTAAAATTTAATTAGCTTTGTAAGCTACGATAAAATTGAATGATTCAAATTAAAAAACAAATTGATTCCGAACTGCTATGCAACGCAATAGTAGAAGGGATGAAAGATAATAAGGCGAAGAACATTGTTGTTCTTGACTTACGGAAAATTGAAAACGCAGTAACTGATTTTTTTGTCATTTGCAGTGGAGATTCAACAACTCAAGTAGAAGGTATTTCGAGCTCTGTAACGCGACTAGTGCGTAAGGAATTAAAAGAGAAACCTTGGCATCAAGAGGGGAAAGGAAATAATCAATGGATTTTGCTGGACTACGTGAATGTGGTAGCGCACATCTTTTTCCATGAGCAACGCGATTATTATGAATTAGAAGAATTATGGGCGGATGCCGTTCGATCGGATATTCCAGATGTAGTATAAGTAGTTAGAAGAAAAATCATGTCAGAGAAAAAAGGAAATAAAAAGAATCCATATGCAATATATTGGATTTATGCTGCAATTGGTATAGCAATCATTGGTGTTCAGCTCTTTATGAGTCAGACGAGCACACGTGATTTACAGTCGAAAGAGACGTTTAAAGAATTGTTGCGAGAGGGATATGTAGAAGACGTTACCCTTTGGAGAAATGTATTAAGAGTAGATTTCTCTATGAATGAGGAGGGTAAAAAAGCCATTGAGCAGGGAGATTTAACAGGTAGAGATTACGATATCATCAAGCGTGCAATTACTTCTTCGGCCAATTCGAATTTTGCGCGAAGCAAAATTGTGTTTAGCTATGATATTGAAAGTACGACTGTCTTTAGTGAAGATTTCACAGCTATAAATGACGCCCGTGTAGCGCAGGGTTTTGAGAAAATAGAGTACAAAATCGATGATGAGTATAATTACGTGGGTCAGATCTTTAGCTTCTTACTTCCGATCATCATTATCGTTGCTATTTGGATGTTTATCATGCGACGTATGGCAGGAGGAACAGGTGGGGGTGGTCCTGGAGGTCAGATTTTTAACATTGGAAAATCCAAGGCTAAGGTATTTGAGAAAGGCAAACAAACGAATGTTACGTTCAAAGACGTAGCTGGTTTGGAGGGAGCAAAAGAAGAGATTGAAGAAATAGTAGCATTCCTTAAAAACCCTAAAAAGTATACGGAACTAGGTGCGAAAATCCCTAAGGGGGCCTTGCTGGTGGGACCTCCCGGTACTGGTAAGACATTGCTCGCTAAGGCAGTAGCAGGTGAGGCAGATGTTCCTTTCTTCTCGCTTTCAGGATCTGATTTTGTGGAGATGTTTGTGGGTGTTGGTGCTTCACGTGTTCGTGACTTGTTCAAGCAAGCAAAGGAGAAATCTCCATCCATTATCTTTATTGATGAAATTGATGCGATCGGAAGAGCACGAGGAAAAAATAACGGTTTTAATTCAAATGATGAGCGCGAAAACACGCTGAATCAATTGTTGACAGAAATGGATGGATTCGGCACGAACTCTGGAGTTATTATTCTTGCAGCAACGAACCGCGCAGACGTATTAGATAAGGCGTTGATGCGTGCTGGACGATTCGATCGTCAAATATATGTCGACATGCCCGATATCAACGAGCGCAAAGAAATTTTCGAAGTACACCTCAAGCCTTTGAAATTGGATAAAGCTATGGATATTGACTTCTTGGCTCGTCAAACACCTGGTTTTTCCGGAGCAGATATCGCTAATTTGTGTAACGAAGCAGCATTAATAGCTGCACGAAAAGATAAGAAATTCGTAGAGAAACAAGACTTTTTGGACGCAGTGGATCGAATTGTGGGTGGTCTGGAGAAAAAGAATAAAATTATTACGAAAGAAGAAAAGCGGTCTATTGCCTATCACGAAGCAGGTCACGCTACGGTTTCTTGGTTGGCGCAATATGCTCATCCATTGGTCAAAGTGACGATTGTGCCTAGAGGAAGATCATTAGGAGCTGCATGGTATTTACCAGAGGAACGAAGCATTACGACAACAGAGCAAATCTTAGATGAAATGTGTATGGCACTCGGTGGTCGTGCTGCGGAAGAGTTGATTTTCGGAAAAATTTCTACTGGTGCGCTAAGTGATTTAGAAAAAGTGACAAAACAGGCATACGCGATGGTCGCAATGTATGGATTGAATAAAAGAGTTGGAAATATTTCGTTTTACGATTCTCAAGGGCAACAGTCTTTCACGAAACCTTATTCAGAAGATACGGCGCGTGTGATTGATGAAGAGGTGAGCAAAATGGTAGAAGAACAGTATCAAAGAGCACTTACACTTCTAGCAGCAAATCGAGATAAATTGGAAGCTTTGGCGAATAAATTACTAGAAAAAGAAGTCATCTTTAAAGAAGATTTAGTCGCAATCTTCGGAGAGCGTCCGTGGGATGTAAAGACGGAAGAAGTTTTGCTGACGAAAGATACAGAATCTACTCCTGAGGTAAAATCTGAAGATGAGTCGTCTGAAGGAGATACTAATTCATCAACAACTGAGGGCCATGTGGGACAAGATACGTCACTGGATAGCGAAACTGATTCCCCAAAAGACGGAATTTGATGATTTTCGCTTAATAGCTAGCACGACAGAACAGCACTTGATCGAACTATATCGAATGAAGCTCGATGACGCGCGAATTAATCACAAAGTGATCAATAAGCTTGATTCGACCTACAATAATTTTGGTGAAATCGAACTATATGTTAAGTTTGACGATGTAATTCGTGCTAAACACATTTTAGATAATGAGTAATTTGCTAATTCGCGCTGCCTCGGGTGCGGTGTTCGTTTCCATAATGATATTTTGCATTTGGCACAGTTTATTGGCGACTGCGATTTTGTTTTCGGTACTTGTTGCAATAGGTTTGGATGAATTCTATAAGATGTCGAATGCGCTTGAGGGCGTTCGAACTAATCGATTGTTGGGGATAACATTGGGTACGTATTCATTTGTCTCAGCCTTCTTATTTATTCTAGGCTATATCAGTTATCATTGGGTACTGTTTTCACTGATTATGTTGGTGATTGGCCTCCTGTTTGAGTTATTCCGAAAAAGTCAACAACCTATAGTAAACAGTGCTTTACTCGTTTTTGGATTATTCTATGTTGTGGCTCCATTTTACACAATGCTTCTACTTCGAGGAACTCAAACGGACCAATGGATGTTTTTAGTTGGTATGTTTGTGTTAATATGGACCAATGATAGTTTTGCTTACTTAACAGGTCGCTTTTTAGGTAATAATAAGTTGTTCGAGCGTATTTCTCCGAAGAAAACGTGGGAGGGTACAATCGGAGGAATAGTCTTTGCTGTCATTGCAGGATATCTTGTGGCAACTTGGATCCAAGATGATGTTATTTTTTGGATGGTAGCAGCTTTGCTAGTGGCACTTGGATCAATTTTTGGAGATTTGTTTGAATCTATGTTTAAGCGAAATGCTGGGATAAAAGATTCGGGGAATATTATGCCAGGGCATGGGGGAGTATTGGATCGGTTTGATGCCGCGTTATTCAGTGCGCCGATTTTTTACCTTTGGTTGCTTTTCTACAGTTAAAAAAATATTGTTTCTTTGAGGACTTAAAATTCGACACATGAAGTTGCATAGAGAAGGGTATACGATTATTACAGTCGGCTTATTAATTCTAATAACAATACAATTACTTAATTTTTGGTTGTTTACACTGCTCAGTTGGATGTGGTTATTTTTACTATTGACTCTGGGAGTAGTTGTAATGGCTTATTTAATTATTCAATTTTTTCGCGTACCCGCCCGAAAAGTAAGCGCTAGCGAGAAACAAGTTATTTGTCCCGCTGATGGGAAAGTAGTGGTAATTGAAGAAGTTGAAGAGACAGAATACTTTAATGATCGAAGAATTCAAATTTCAATTTTTATGTCCCCAATGAATGTGCATGCGAACTGGGCTCCTATTAAAGGTATCGTGAATTATGTGAAATACCATAAAGGTTTGTTTTTAGTAGCTTGGCATCCGAAAAGCTCAACAGATAATGAGCGTTCCACTTTTGTTGTAAAACATCCATCTGGACAAGAAGTTCTCTTTCGTCAAATAGCAGGTGCTGTTGCCCGTCGAATTTGTTATTACGTTGAAGAAGGACAATCTGTTGAAGCTGGAGATGAGTTCGGGTTTATCAAATTTGGTTCTCGCATAGATATTTTCTTGCCACTTGATACTAAATTGGACGTTAAAATAGGAGATATTGTTAAAGGAAAGTTAACAACTATAGGATATTTAAATTAAATTAGTTATGTTTGAAACTAAATACTTGAATTATGAAAAAAATTGTAATGTTATTAGCGATGGGAATGTTTGTAGGAACGCTTTCTTACTCCTCCTACGCTGCGGTGAATGAAGTTGTTGTTGAAAATGTAGATGGCGACGATAAAAAGAAAAAGAAAAAGAAAAAAGACGCATGTTGCTCAAAAGATGCAAAGACTGCTCAAACTAATGGTGTTGAAGGTAAGTCTTGTAGCTCTAAAGCAGAAGGTGTGAAAAAATCTTGTTGTTCGAAGCCCGCTGAGAAGAAATAGAAATACTAAGTATTGAGAGAGAGACTATAACCTAGTCTCTTTTTTTTTGTACGCATATTGTTAAAAAGTGTGAAAATTAATAAATCGAATATGAAAAAGAATCTGTTTAAAAGTCTAATAGTAGCATTGAGTGCAGTGCTCATTAGTTTTAGCTCTGGTGCACAAGCTTTAATGCAAGGTAATTTTGTTGTTGATGCCTATTATGGTTTTCCAAATTTTGGTAGATCATTTTCGCAATCTGTTGAAGACGCAAATACCAGTGGAAACAATTTTAAAGCAGGAGGAATTGGTCCAGCAGGTTTGCGTTTAGAATACATGATTGCTGATAGAGTAGGGATTGGAGCAGATGTTATTTACAATTCCAATATTATCAAGTTTAGTGCGGTTGATTCAACTTTCAATGTTACAACAGACACTTGGAGTACTCAAACCAACGAATACGAGTATGTCATGCAACGCGTTCGTGCACAAGTCCGATTGAACTACCATTTTGATATCGCTTCTCCTGATTTTGATTCTTACATAGGGGTTGGTGCTGGAACAAATAATAGATTCCGAAAAACATTAGAGAATGGTGTTGATATTACTGAAAATGATGGTTTAGCGAACTTTACATTATTACCATTTTCTATGCGAATTGCTTTAGGTGCGCGTTACTATTTTTCTCAAAATGTTGGGTTGAACATGGAGATTGGTCTTGGTGGACCAGTTATTTCAGCTGGATTATCCGTGAAGCTGTAGAATCTTATTGTTATGAAAAAAAAAGCTATCTATTGGGATAGCTTTTTTTGCATACATAAACTAGTAGGAAACAACCACGAGGCGAGACTTTTTTCTCCGAGTGTTGTTAATCATAATAATTCGGTTATTGGTCTCGTCAACACCCATGGCTCCAGGATCGAAATACACCTTGCGTTCTTCTCCCATGTCAATGACAGTTTCATACGTTATTGCGCCATTATTATCGATTTTCGCGATGGTCGCATTGCGTTGAACACGGTCTTTCAATCTTTTCCGTTTTTCTGAGCGCGTTCCTGTTTCGAGCATTTCATCTTGTTCGTTACTAGAGTTGTAGAACACGTAGACGTCTTCTCCTTTTTGAGTGGCAAGGAAACTAGTTCCAGGATCGTAATTAACGGTCACCTGACTAACTGGAATTAGTTCTACCCATTCTATTGCCCCATCCTTGTTCGTTTTTACTGGAATTAAGTCTTTATAGTTATAGTAATAATCAGTTGTTGTATAGGTTAACCCATTCGCGTCCGTACGCGTAGTTGTAATAACTTTAACCCAATAGCGCTGATAAAAATTGACTACTCCTCCGTCGTCGGTTGCTATATAATCAATGAGTTTATAACTTCCTGTAAATCCTTCACCATCGTCATTTCCTTTCGCTCTGCGTTTTGAGGCTTTTTTACTTTGCTTATCAGTCCAAAAACGTTCAACAAAATCATTTTCAAAGTACTGCGTATTGATGTCTGATATCTCATCGGTCTCTGGGTTTACCTTTCCTGTAAAAACGCCTAAGAATTTTTTGGATTCTCGATCTATAACTTGACCAGAAAATAGTAATTGACCGTTGGATTTAAGTAATCTGAACGCACCAATTTCAACTCCAGGACCGAGAATATCTAAATCAATCTCCTTTACTTGACCTTGACTATTTAAGGCGATTAGGACATGGTTTCTTTCCGTTTGTTTAAAAAGTTTGCCTTTTTCTTTAGT
>JALQTG010000057.1 GCA_023264075.1 Crocinitomicaceae bacterium | reverse complement strand
CTTTTACGTTCATTCTTTCCCTATTCTGGAAAAATAAATTCAGCTTGGGTTTGCGAAAAACACTTGCCGCAATTTCAATATTCAATGTGATGCTCATTGCGTATATTTTTGTTTTACTTACGAATAAGAGCATTTTCTATTTTGACGTTCCCTACAAACATTACAGCTCAAATTTAATCAGTGCCTTTTCATATACGCCATTCATACTTTTAGCAGTTTTCATACCCTTTTTAATCCATACAAGAAGTCAATTAAAATCATTCCAAATGAGGTTTTTTAAAGTCGCTATGGTGTTAAATAGTGCACTGTATGTTGTCCTATTGTTGGGATTTGGGTATTGGGGATTATTTAATTTCTGGAATTAAGAATGGAATTGTTGAGTAATCAAAATGTAACGAATAGAGGGTTTGACTGCGATTAAGCGATAAGCGTTATGGCATGGTCTAATTACACATTCAGTAAGGCTGATTAATTATGTGAACAAATATTAAATATTATCAATAATTTCTATCACTTTATAAATAAAATCAATTATATCAATATAAACAGTTACATTAAATTTACGTCATTCAAATTGAAAATAAAACGATTAATATGAAGCGTACCTTATTTTATGCATTGACAGCTGGTCTTGTGTTTACCGCTTGTCAAGAAAAAGGAGAAGCAGTGGTCGAAGCAGACGGGTATTCCGGAGCAACGATGAAAAGTAAATCCAACAAAGCGGCTACCACCAACAGCGATTGGTGGCCGAATCAGTTAAACCTAAACATTCTGCGCCACAATTCAATGAAGTCGAACCCAATGGGGGATGAATTCAACTATATTGAGGAGTTTCAAACCGTGGATTACGAAGCGTTGAAAAAGGACATTGCAGCGTTGTTAACGGATTCGCAAGACTGGTGGCCAGCAGATTTCGGAAATTATGGTGGATTGTTCATTCGCATGGCGTGGCACAGTGCGGGCACATATAGAACGGCCGATGGTAGAGGAGGATCTCGTTCCGGTCAACAGCGTTTTGCGCCGTTGAACAGCTGGCCTGACAATGCCAACTTAGACAAAGCTCGAAGACTGCTATGGCCAATTAAACAGAAATATGGAAATAAAATTTCTTGGGCGGATTTGATGGTATTAACCGGAAACGTTGCCCTCGAAGAAATGGGATTTGAAACGTTTGGTTTCTCGGGAGGTCGTGAAGACGTCTACGAACCGGAACTCGATGTATATTGGGGAATGGAAGAGAAATGGTTGTCCGACGAAAAGCGCTATTCGGGAGACCGTGAATTGGAAAATCCGCTAGCAGCAGTTCAAATGGGATTAATTTATGTCAACCCAGAAGGTCCAAATGGAAATCCTGATCCGGTATTAGCGGCACATGATATTCGTGAGACATTTGGAAGAATGGGAATGAACGACGAAGAAACTGTCGCGTTGATTGCCGGTGGTCACACTTTGGGTAAAACACACGGTGCTGGCGACGCAAAACATGTAGGTCCAGAACCAGAGGCTGCTGATATCGAAGAGCAAGGCTTAGGCTGGAAAAGTTCGTATAAATCAGGAAAAGGTACAGATGCGATAACGTCTGGTTTAGAAGTGACGTGGACATCCACGCCTGCGCAATGGAGCCATGATTATTTGACTTTCTTGTTTAAGTATGAATGGGAATTGACGAAAAGTCCTGCCGGTGCTCACCAATGGATTGCAAAAGATGCAGATAAGATCATCCCAGATGCCTTCGATAAAGACAAAAAGCATCCGCCGTACATGTTAACAACGGATTTGTCCTTGCGCTTCGATCCGGAGTATGAGAAAATTGCACGTCGATTCTTAGAGAACCCAGAGTCCTTCAATGAGGCATTTGCACGGGCTTGGTTTAAATTAACACACCGGGATATGGGACCGCGTTCTACGTATGTAGGGCCAGAGGCGCCAACGGAAGACCTGATTTGGCAAGATCCTATTCCTGTTGTAAATCATGAATTAATCAATGCCAAAGACATTGCAGCGCTAAAAACAAGTATTTTGAATTCGGGCTTAACAATCAGTGAAATGGTGACAACAGCTTGGGCATCGGCGTCTACGTATCGAGGTTCCGACAGAAGAGGGGGAGCCAATGGTGCACGTGTTCGATTAGCACCTCAAAAAGACTGGGAAGTGAACAATCCTGCACAATTGCAAAAAGTATTGGCGGCACTCGAAAAGATTCAAATAGAATTCAATGCGAAGTCCAGCAATAAAAAAGTATCCATGGCGGATTTGATTGTATTGGCAGGAAATACAGGGGTGGAAAAAGCAGCAGCGAATGCTGGCCATACAGTAAATGTAACGTTTCACCCAGGTAGAATGGACGCTACGCAAGAGCAAACAGATGTGGAGTCCTTCGCTTACCTAGAGCCGATGGCAGATGGTTTCCGAAACTACTTGAAGAAACAATACACCATTTCCACCGAAGAATTGCTCATTGACAAAGCACAACTGCTTACGTTAACTGCTCCTGAAATGACGGTGCTAGTAGGTGGAATGCGCGCATTAAATGCGAATTTCGATGGATCGAAACATGGTATTTTCTCAGCG
>JALQTG010000259.1 GCA_023264075.1 Crocinitomicaceae bacterium | reverse complement strand
AACAGTTAATGGGTTCACCGCTGGATCAAGGTAAGTAACTACAGGAGGTAATTGGGTTGCAGGATCAATGTAGACGATTGTTTGATTTTCTGAATCCACACCAGCACTGTTTGTTCCAGTGATTGTTATGGTATTCGCTCCTTGAATTAAGGAAGCGTTGAAAGTAACAATATGAGTTGCAGCATTAAAAGTAAAGTTCGATATCGTCTGCCCATTCAAATTTATATTAATCTGATTACTTGTTTCGACGTTGAACACTGATGCTACTACGGAATGAGAAGCCACATTAGTTTGATAAGGATTTACAGCTGGATTCACAAATTCAACTACGGGTGGTAGAACCACAGCTGGTTTTTTGTAAATAATCACCGCTTGTTTACTATCACTTCCATCTGCATTTGTTCCAGTAATTTTGACTGTGTTCATACCTTCTTGCAGAGGTAAAGAGGCATTTAGTTGTGAATTAGATACAGAGAAAGTAAAGTTTGAGAACACAGCTCCATTGAGCGTCATATTGATTTGATTCGCACTCGTCACATTCAATACTGTCGCAATCAAATTATGCGTATTGTTAGTTGTAGTATATGGATGAATGGCCGGGTTAGTTATTGTCACAATTGGCGGCCTTGGGCTAGGAACAGTGTAGTTAATAACAACAGATTTTTGATCCGTTCCATCTGAATTTGAACCCACAAGTTGAAAAATGTTTTGTCCTGGAACCAGAATAACTTGGCTCGAAAAACTCTTATTTGCTGCATTGAAGGTGAAGTTTTGATTAACGTTTCCGTTTTGAAAGAAGGCTACATTGTTTTTACTGTCGACATGTAAAACTTGTCCAACTAGATTGAAGTTTGGAGAATTTACAGTTATCGATTGTTGCGAAGGATTAAAGAAGCTAACAACAGGTGGTTGTGCTTGAACGACTGGTTTTTTGATAATTGTTGCCTGTTCAGTATCTTGACCGCTTCCGTTTGTTGCAGTTACAATTATGGTGTTTACACCCTCAATGAGTGCAACAGGTACAGTAACAGAGGCTTGGTTAGCAGACAACTGAGAATAGCCAAAGTTTGCAAAATTAGAGTTGTTTACAGTTATGTTAACTTGGTTTTTGCTCGACACATTTACAATTGTTGAGTTCACGATGTAATTGGAACTACTAGTAGTGTGTGGTGAAACGGCCGGATCCGTAATTGTAACTATTGGAGGATTGTTCGGTGTCACTTCATCTCGTTCAAAAATAATAACAACTGTTTCCTCATCTGAACCGTATTGGTTTGTTCCACGGATTGAAAATACGTTTTGACCAGGGTTCAGTTGAACAGTGGATTGGAATTTAGTGGTTAATGAATTGAAAATATAATTCGGGTTAACTGTACCATCTTGACGGAATGTAACATTTTGAGCACTCTCCACATGCAATATATCCGCGCGTAACACAAAAGTTGGAGAATTAACAACACGTGGTGTAGTATTCGGATTTGTGAAGTTAACGACTGGTTTTTGGGTCAAATTATTTGTTCCAGTATACACATTTGGGTCTGTAACAACTGGAGGAGTTACCGCCGTATTAGAACGATTTCCTTTTCGTAAATACCAACGTAGGTAAAAATTCGTGTAATGAAAAAGATCGTTGTTGCCTGATATTTCTCCTGATTGATTAGCGACAGTACCATCGAAATAATCATTTCGTGTGAAGGTAGTTTTATGCTCTAGACCAACAGAAAAACGATTTCCGAAATAATATCCAATACCCACACCAAGACTAGGTGCCCAATAAGAATGATAGATTCCATCTGCATCATGGGTAGCTGTTTCACTCACATCAAGCGGTGTGTCATATCCAGTGACGCTAAAAGAAGAGGTCGGATTTGCATTATAATCGTAAGGAACCCCATCTTCGTTCAATAAATTTCCTCGAGTATAACTTGCATTTCCTCCAATTCCAGCAAAAATATAAGGATCCCATCCAGTGCGCTCGCGGAAGCGGTTAGCATGCATCGCTAATTCCAAGGATAAACTATGGTTGGTGGTTTTAAAGTTTTGCACGGCAGTACCATTTACCCCATAAACATTGCTCAGTGCAATGTTCTGACTTAATTGTCCAGTAGTATCACTGTCTTGCCCATACCAGTTTCCACCTAGGTAACGCAAGCGCAAATCAAAAGATACTGCTCTTCCATAATCTCTTCCAATGGTTCCACCAAAAATAAATCCAGCCCCACCAATAGGACGAGTTACATTGGTTACATCACTTGTTTGCCAGGTGCTTCCCATGTTAAGCCCAAAAAACACATTTGAACTTCGTTCGTAGTCGAATCGTTGAGAGAAGCCTGTTAACGTTACAAAAACTGCGCTAACAAAAAGGAGTATCAGTTTTTTCATAGAAATTAGTTTTATCGCTAGCGTCATTTACATTTACTATGCCAAATGAAACTAAGCCCAATTTTTCGGCTAAAGTACGACACAATTGCTTTTTTTCCAATAGCTTATCAAGTATTGCTTTCTTTTTGCTTGCCATGATTTCATTTTGTAAGTTTGTCGGTATGAATGCAGGGAACTTTTTACACTTCAAGTGTTATGTCCTATTTTATTTTCTAATAGGGAGTTTGAATGTGCTTTCACAAGAGTCGTATAATTTATGCAGCGATGCATTATTGTTGTGTCCAGGTGAAACGGTGAATGTAAATAATATCGATGCGAATAGCACATTTTGTCCTAACTGTGAAGACGATTTCAGTTTTTGCTTTCAAGGTGAAAACACCATTTGGTTTCAGTTCGAGACAAATACGGTCGGAGGAGATGTTCAAGTCTTTTTTTCAAATTTGATTTTCCAAAATGGGGTTGGGCAGGGAAGTGAGTTACAGGCAGCTGTATTGGCAACTCCAAATCCGTGTATCGCATCGTCGTATTCTTTGGTTTCGAATTGTACCAATAATGAAACAGGAGATTTTGTATTAAATGCTGTTAATTTAGCGCCTTCCGCCACTTATTTCATTGTGGTGAATGGAGCAATGGGAGCAACTGCAAATGCAGAATTTATTTTCGATATTGCTATTAATGGACCAGGAGTAGTTCGAAATCCCTCCATTGGAATTGGCGCAAGTACTGCTGTTGCCTGCGTTGGTGAAGCGATAACACTTGTGGCTACTGTTTTTGATTGTGATGCTCAAGGAAATATACAATGGTTTGCTGATGGGGTATTTATTGGTGCGTCATCCGATGGAACCTTTATTACAGATCAATTAACGCAAAGCACAACCATTACTGCTCAAATTGATTGTTTTGAGAATTGTTCTGAAACATTAATCAGTGCTGGAATTCCCATCACCATCATTTCTTTTCCTGTAGATGCTGGTCCTGATTTTGAAATTATCGCTGGAGAATCGGTTCAACTCCAAGGAAGCACGACTGCCTCCAATTTTGTTTGGATCCCTGCTTTTTCAATGAACAATCCGAACTCGTTAACCCCATTGGTTAACCCCGCACAGACAACAACTTACTACTTGACCGCGGATAATGGACAATGTGCAATAACCGACTTTTGTACTGTCACTGTAATAAGCGCCCTTGAAATTCCAAATACGTTTACTCCGAATAACGACAATGTAAATGACACTTGGGAAATTCTGGGGGTAGAAACATTCCCTGATATTTATGTACAGGTCTTTGATCGTTGGGGCCAGCTTGTTTTCCAATCGAACGGATATGCACCGAGTAAGCGCTGGGATGGCACGAAGAACGGAAGAGAATTGCCAGCTTCGTCCTATTATTATGTAATTGATATGAGGAATGAAAATTTCCCAGAGGTGTTAAAGGGCTATGTATCTATTGTGCGATGAATAAAGGAAAGTTCATAATTGTATGTTGCTTATTTACCTTTGCTGGGTTTACCCAGCAGATTGCGCAGTATTCCCAATGGTCGCTCAATCAATTTGCAATCAACCCGGCAATGGCAGGACTGAAAAGCTGTTTAGATGTGCGTGCAGCATATCGAATGCAATGGGCTGGTTTTGAAGGTGCTCCGCAAACAGGGCTTTTTACTATCAACGCCCCAATTAAAGCACAAAGGAACTCACTGAATAGCCCCTATCATGGCCTGGGAGCTAAAATTGAGCGTGACCAATTTGGGCATTTTTATAACTTTGCAATAAGTGCCGCTTATGCTATACATTTTCCGATCGCCCGAGATAAACTATTAAGCTTTGGTGTTTCGGCTGGGGTACAACAATTCGGATTCAATCAATCCTTGGTTACAACTATAGACCCGGATTTAGCAGTTGCAGAATCATCGAGCAACTTTCTTTTACCCTTAATAGGATTTGGAGCTTGGTATAATTCAAAGAATTTTTTTGTCGGTGCCTCTGTCGATCAACTTGCTCGGAATAATTGGGGCAATATTGGATTTAATTCGAGGTTTGGGCTGCATATGAAATTGACCTCAGGGACAAAAATTACGTTTGATAATAATAACTCAGTGTTGCCTGCTTTGTTAATACGCATTCCACCAAAAGGACCTGCCAGTGTTGATTTGCACTTGATGTTTGATTTCACTGATCGCTTTCTTGTGGGAATTGGTTACAGAAATACAGATGCATTGATTGCTATGGTAAGATTAAGATTGGAGAAGTTCTCTGTTGGGTATAGTTTTGATTTTATAACTTCTGCCATCCGAGGTGGCAACTTTCATTCACATGAAATATCCTTGATGTATAATACGTGCAGATCGCGAAGTAATTCTTCGAGTGCATGTCCTCTTTTTGAATAACGAATGATTAGTTTTGCAGAATGGATTACGCAGTAGAAATAAAGTTTAAAGAACTCGTTGCGAAACTCGAGGAAACTTTTGGAGAAGGACTGGATACACAAGCCATCATATTTTTAATTGGGGTACAAGAACTTGGAACCGGATTTAAAAAGTTTTCCAAACAGGAAAAAACGGAACTTATGCATGTGGCGGTGTGCACATTACTAATGCCTTATGGATTTTATAAATTCACAGGAAGAGATGAGGACAATTGGCCACATTTTGAATTAGTAAAGGAGTTACCTCCACTTGATGATCGCCAGCAACAACACCTTATTAAAGAAGCGATTATAGAGTATTTCAGTGATCAATTATAAAATATGGCGAAAGTTAAAACCTCTTATTTCTGTCAGAATTGTGGATATGAAGCTCCAAAGTGGCTCGGAAGGTGTCCTTCGTGCAACGAATGGAATACTTTCGTAGAAGAAATCGTCACAAAATCGAGTAACAAACAAGTTACTGCGTTTTCAAAATCTACTCAATACAAATCTGCCCCGCAACCAATTAATAAAATTGAAACGCGAGAAGAGGATAGAATTACCTTAAAAGATAAAGAATTAAACCGAGTTTTGGGCGCTGGCCTTGTTCCTGGATCACTTATTTTATTTGGCGGAGAACCAGGTATTGGAAAGTCAACCCTCCTTTTGCAAATGTCTATGCAAGAGACGGATAAAACAATTCTGTACGTCTCTGGAGAGGAGAGTGATCACCAAATAAAAATGCGGGCAGAGCGCATAGGAGACCTCAATGAAAAGTGTTATTTATTAACGGAAACATCATTAGATGCGATTTTTTCACATGCAGAATCAGTAGCGCCCGACATTGTAATTATCGATTCCATTCAGACCCTGCATACCGAGCAGATTGAAAGTTCGCCTGGAAGTATTTCTCAAATACGTGAGTGCACAGCTCAATTACTTCGGTACGCAAAACAAACCGAAACTCCTGTTTTTTTAATAGGACATATTACAAAAGAAGGTTCTTTAGCTGGACCTAAAGTGTTAGAGCACATGGTGGATGCCGTATTACAGTTTGAGGGGGACAGAAACCATGTTTACCGGTTATTACGCTCAATAAAAAACCGTTTTGGCTCTACAAATGAACTTGGAATTTATGAAATGCTTGGAAACGGATTGCGGGAAGTTGATAATCCTTCCGAGATATTGATTTCTGAGGGTAACGATAAATTAAGTGGAATTGCTATCGCTGCTACCCTAGAAGGGCTGCGTCCAATGCTTATTGAAATTCAGGCACTTGTTAGCACAGCAGCTTATGGAACTCCTCAACGTTCTGCAACTGGATTTGACTTAAGAAGATTGAATATGCTGCTTGCTGTCATGGAGAAGCGTTGTGGATTTAAGTTAGGAGCGAAAGATGTTTTTCTCAATATTGCAGGAGGGATTAAAGTGAATGATCCAGCAATTGATTTGGCGGTGGTGGCCGCAATTTTGTCCTCCAATGCTGATTTAGCCATTGAAAAGAATATTTGTTTGTCTGCTGAAGTGGGCTTATCGGGAGAAGTGCGTCCGGTAAATCGAATTAATCAGCGGATTTCAGAGGCTGAAAAACTTGGATTTGAGAAGGTAATTATCTCTAAAAACAATAAAGGAGTAAAGCAAGAAGCCTTTACTATTGTTATTGTTGAATGCTCCCGTATTGAAGAGGTATTAAGGGAGTTATTTGGATAATTTTTTTAGTGAGCTAATTATAATTAAAGGCGAATATTTCTAAATTCTGGGTATTCTACCCATAAAATAAGCCCTGCCAAAAAATGCGAGGGCTTATTTTGTTTTGTGGGTCATCTTAATTATCGCGAGAGGTGAACGAATCCATGCCCCTCTGCAGATTGATCACCTTGACCAGTGATGATATATTTATAGAAATATACTCCATCAGCGCAGTCATTTCCTGTATTCTTGTTTCTACCGTTCCAATTAGCATTGATGTCTGTACTTTCGAAGACAACGTTACCCCATCGGTTTAAGATGACAAGCTCTAATGTCTCTACATTTACTCCATTGAGTGTAAACACATCATTACTGCCATCATTATTAGGAGTGAAAATATTTGGCGTTTCAAATGATAAAGGAAGCACTAGGTTTACAATTACATTTTGGTAGGCCACATCTGAGCACTCTCCTTCGGTAACTGTTAAAGACACCGTATACGTTCCTGCATCGACATATAGAGAGGATTCATTCGTAATAGAAGAAGAGCTTGCTGTTTCACCATTTCCAAAATTCCATTCATAACTACTTGCTGCAGAACTGTTGTTAATAAAAGTTACATTTAATGGGGCGTTTCCAACAGGAGGATTTGCCGTAAAGGAAGCCGTAGGAGGTGGATCTTGTTCTAAGAAGATGGAATCATTGACTGCACATACATCATCTTCAACGGAGAAATAATACCAACCAGATGATAAATCTTCCCAAACCGATGCATTAATATTGTTAGGATTATTAGCCCCGGGGCCTGTCCACGTATATAGCGGGGTGCCCGTTTCTCCGCTTATAATCCCTGAAACAGCGCCTGTAGCTAACCCACATTCGGAAGGGAATTGGAACATTGTGTCAATTGCGAGGGTTTGATTCACCGTAATGTATGCCGTATCCACTTTAACCACACCACAGGCGTCTGTTATTGTAACAATGTAAGGCGTGACTCCATCGATGTTTCCGTCACCATTTGTCGTATTTGTTGCAGAACCATCAGCCCATTGATAAGTAATTGGCTCTAATCCACTTCCAGAAACGAATAGTGGAATAGGATCATCTGTTCGACAGAATATTGTTGTGTCAGTTGTTGTACTGAATATTGTTGTATCCAGGACATGCACTAAAACCGTTGTGTCGTAAAAACAACCGAAATTATCTTCGACATTGAAGGTATAGAAAAAATCTCCTACACTATCAGGTAAAACAGTAATAAGTGTGTCATTAGAAGTTCCAGAAGTGATGGTTGGATCACTACTCCAGAATGAATTTACCACAGTATTTTGGTAGCTTTCGCTATTTGGGAATAGGGTAGCGTCAAAAAACAATCCCCACTCAAAAATGAATCCATCATCAATACTCAAGTTATCTCGAATGTACAGGGTCCAATCACCATTAAGAGGGCATCCCGTAAAGTCCCCAAATGTTTGTTCGGGTAAATATACTCCATTCGGATTCATAGAATTACCCACGGAAAAAGTATTCACGGGAATGGTATTATTTGCTGCGAATTCTTGTCCCATTGTACCCCAGTCATTATTGATGGATGAAAAACAATATTCGAATCCTATACCAGGAGTTCCGTTACCTGTGTCATTGGCGTCACCTAAATATGTTCCACCGCCACCAAAACCGCCAGGTATCTGTCCGCCAGTATTTGCATTAAAAATAGTAACTGTAGTACCATTCGGACATTCCAGCCACATTTCTAGGTCTCCCAAATAACTGTGCTCCATGGTTACACACAAGTCCTGCAAATCATTTGGAGAGGAATACGTTGCTCCAGGCGGAAACCCTCCCATTGAAATTACTGTGTTATAATTAATCCCAGAACCATCTGGCAAAGGAAGGAGCCCGGCAAAGGAACCGCCGACAGTAAAACTACTTGGTGGAATATCCACTCCAACGGTGTCGGATGCATTTATTCCACCTAAAAGTACCGTCTCTGAACCATAACAAACTGTATCTTCGAGAGGTCCTGTTCCTGCAAATGAAGGGAGCTGACTAACTCTTATTCTACAAAAAGTTAATTCTGTTTGAGGGAAAATGTCTGAAACGAGAAGGTTTACATAAAAACCATTCCGAGATGTAGGGGTAAACCAAACACTATCATTTCCAGTAATAACTGTTCCATCACTAAATTCCCACTCATAATCGAAGTTGGATTGCGGGTCTTGTGAATAGCCAAATCCATTATTCTCTAAGGAGTAAGGAGCATCAATATTAGCAACTAAAAGTACAGAGTCCCCGAAACAGATATCGACATAACCTGTGTCTACCGGAACCATTGCATTCGGACCAAGACCATTGATGAATCCCTGTAGTGTTGGAACAAATGGTTGAGGTGGTCCGGAACACGTTAAATTTGCGTCCCAACCAGTTCCCTCATTAGCTCCATCGGAAATAAACACAATAGTTAAACATCCCGACGGATTATTTTCAAAGGTCGATGTATGCGTGAATCCATTCGGGTCTGTAACGCTGTTATGGGCTCCTAATAACGGAGCAGTTGCGTCAGGTCCATCGTATACATAAATCATATCTGAACCATCTACATCCCAAGAAAAGCCAGCGTTTATTCCAAAAGCAACAGTAATTTTTGGTCCATTGGGTAAATCGGGACAAATTACGATTGTATCATTTGCGTTAGGGGAATAATTTCCTCCTCCACCATTGTCAAAAAAGTTGGTAACACTACCATCTTGGTACAGGGAACAATCTATTGGGTTATTTTCATCATTGTCAGGATCAGTAATTGTTATTTGACCAAAACTGATTCCCCAGACTAAAAGTGAAAAGCCAAAAAGTATTTTTTTCATAGTAAAAATCATAGCGCTGAGTATTATTTGAGTAAGCTTTTCGGAAGAACTCCAACTAATTTATTGGTTCCAGTAATTTTGAAATATTGGTAATCATTTTCTTTTAACTCTATACCCAAAGAAATAAAATCATTCTTTTTTGCTAAATCAACACTCAGTTCTCCATCGAATTGGATATCTTTTCCCTTTTCGGTCGGAATATCTCCGATGAATATACCTCTTTCTAGAGCATTTACTAATACCAAATATTCCTCGGGATTGTTTGTTTTCATTTCCTCTAACTTTTCCTTGCCATATTTTTCAGCAAGTCTTTCGTCATGAGTGGACTGTGAAAATGTGATTAGTCCAATAAATAGAATTAATACTGTGAGAATTTGTTTCATCATAATTTCGTTTTAATATGAGTAAAACGCCGAGTCCTGCTCAAACGTTGCATCTAAAAGTAAGCAATTTCAAAAAAAAGTAAAAATCAATCAACACCTATTCCTAATTCCTTCAATTGACTTCCGTCCAACCGCGAAGGTGCATCAATCATAACGTCTCTTCCTGAATTATTCTTAGGAAATGCGATGAAATCACGAATCGAATCTGCTCCTCCCATAGTCGCAACTAAACGATCAAGTCCGAAAGCAATTCCTCCGTGCGGTGGCGCTCCGTATTCAAAGGCATTCATTAAGAAACCGAATTGTGCTTCTGCTTGCTCTTTTGTAAATCCAAGTAAATCAAACATCCGCGATTGCAATGCGCGGTCGTGAATACGAATAGATCCTCCGCCTAATTCAACACCATTCATAGCAAGGTCATAGGCATTTGCTCTCACTTTCCCGGGATCTGTATTGATTAAATCGAAATCTTCTTTCTTAGGGGAGGTAAATGGATGGTGCATGGCATGGTAACGCTCCGATTCTTCATCCCATTCTAAAAGCGGAAAGTCCAATATCCAAAGTGGTTTGAAGTCATTCGGATTACGCAATCCCAACTCATTCCCCATGTGCAAACGCAATTCATTCAGTTGCTTTTGTGTTTTCTCTAAATCTCCACTTAGAACAAGGATCAAATCTCCTGGTTTTGCGCCAGCAAACTCCGCCCATTCTTTTAGGTTTTCTTCGGAATAGAATTTATCAACGGAACTTTTTAAGGTGCCATCTTCATTGTACTTCACATACACCAATCCTTTTGCACCAATTTGCGGACGTTTCACCCAGTCTGTAAGTGCATCGAGTTGTTTACGTGTGTAAATTGCAGCATCTTCAGCTACAATTCCTAAAACAACTTCAGCCTGATCAAAAATCGCGAATCCTTTGTTTTGTGCTAAAGAGGTCAAGTTTTTAAACTCCATTCCAAAGCGAATATCGGGCTTATCAGAACCATAACGCTCCATCGCTTCAGCATAATCCATGCGTGGGAAATCGCCTTCAAATTCAATTCCACGACACATTTTAAATAAATGCTTAATCAATCCTTCGAAGGTGTTTAGTATGTCCTCTTGCTCCACAAACGCCATTTCACAGTCGATTTGTGTAAATTCAGGTTGTCTGTCAGCACGCAAATCTTCATCTCTAAAACACTTTACAATCTGATAATAACGGTCGATACCCGATACCATCAAGAGTTGCTTGAATGTCTGTGGAGATTGTGGCAATGCGTAAAATTCACCTTGGTTCATTCGACTTGGCACCACAAAATCACGCGCTCCTTCTGGAGTTGATTTGATCAAATACGGTGTTTCAACATCCATAAAGTTGATGCTATCTAAGTATTTTCTTGTTTCTAATGCTACTTTATTTCGAAGACGCAACTTTTCTTGAATGACTTTTCTACGAATATCTAAATAACGGTATTGCATGCGCAATTCATCTCCTCCGTCTGTTTCATTTTCTATGGTAAAAGGAGGAGTTTTCGACCCGTTTAGAAGGGTTAATTCATCAACTCGAATTTCAACATCGCCTGTCGGCATTTTTGAATTTTTACTTGTTCGCTCGATGACTTCTCCAGTCACTTGAATCACGAATTCACGTCCTAGTTTACGAGCTGATTCACACAATGTACCATCTTCATCCATATTAAAGGCCAACTGTGTCAACCCGTAACGGTCACGCAGATCTACGAAGGTCATCCCCCCTAAGTCTCTCGAACGCTGCACCCAGCCAGCCAATGTTACTTTTTGACCAATATGTTCTGAACGGAGTTCTCCGCATGTATGTGTTCTGTACATTGTTTTAAACTTTTTGCCAAAAATAGAAAGAAGATTAGAATTAATTGATGTCCTATGCAAAGGACTTTCTTTGAATATGAAATAAAATGAAGAATTGTGATATATTTATACCCAAATTCAGCGTAGTGTGTTTTTAGCATTTTCACATCTTGCTCAAAGCGCTAATTTTTGCTGATAAAAGGGGATGTAGCTCAGATGGCTAGAGCGCTTGACTGGCAGTCAAGAGGTCGTGAGTTCGAGTCTCATCTTCTCCACAGGCCTTACCGCTACACTACATAAGTTCAATTAAAGCCCACCAACAGGTGGGTTTCTTTTTAAATAGCGCTC
>JALQTG010000246.1 GCA_023264075.1 Crocinitomicaceae bacterium | reverse complement strand
TGATTTACCATTAGCGAGTAAATCATAGCCCACTTCGAGCGCACTGTCCAAGATATTTAGATAGGCCGCCTCTAAACTGTCCGACATGAGTTCCTTTTTCATGGCGCCCGCACCACCGTGAAGGACAAGTGCTATTGGCTGTTCTTGGCTTGTTATGGGGCTGATAGTATCACCATCTTGTGTAACGGGTGTTGATGTAGTTTCTGTGCAATTGCTTAAAAGAAGCAGCGCCAGTAGTCCCGTGAGTAGTAATGTGTATTTCATCCTTCTAAATTATTATAATCAAAGAATATACTGTTCAGTTCAGCACATAATTCTGAAAAACTGTAAGTTTGTAATACGCAGATGCTACTGCGGAATTAATACCTGCAATGTGAAATACTGGTTGGTTTGTTTTTTTGTTTGGATGAATGTGATCGCGATGGGACAACAATTAATTGAAATACATGGTCACCGAGGAACGCGAGGCTATATGCCGGAGAACACGATTCCTAGCTTCCTAAAAGCGATTGAATTAGGAGCAACTGCGTTGGAATTAGATGTTGTTATTTCGAAAGATCATCTAGTCGTGGTATCCCATGAGCCTTACATGTCTTCTTCCATCTGTTTAGATAGTTTGGGACAACCGTTGAAAAATCCTTCAAAGAATCACAATATTTATGCGATGAACTACGCACAAGTGGCATGTTATGACTGCGGTTCATTGCCTCATAATCGTTTTCCTGAACAAACGAACATGAAGTTGTCTAAGCCGCTTTTGTCAACGGTGATTGATACGGTAGAGTCCTATGTGAAGGCAAAAGGAATAGCGCCAATTGTTTATAACGTGGAGGTGAAAAGTGATCCCAAAGGTGATTTTACGCATCACCCCGCACCGGAGGAGTATGTTGCGCTATTGGTGAAGGTATTGCGCGAGAAGAACATCAATGACCACCTCATGGTCCAATCGTTTGACACACGTATTTTAAAAGAGTTACATCACCAGGCACCAGAGATTACGATATCCTACCTTGTGGCTAATTTAAAAGGTTTTTCGGAGAACATTAGGGAACTAGCTTTCCAGCCGGACTATTATACGCCTTATTTTAAATTGTTAAATAAGAAGAAAGTAAAAGAAATCCATGCAGCTGGGATAAAGGTAGGTGTTTGGACCGTCAATACGCCCAAAGATATTCGTAGAATGATTGCGATAGGCGTGGATGCAATCATTACAGATTACCCAGATCGAGTGATTTCAATGATTCGACAATAAGATAGAACTTTTTCAGAATTGATGTGTTTATTTTAAAAACAAACATATGAGAACAGCTGTTATGATAGTTGGAATTGTCGTATTAATTGCCACCCTTGCTATGGCCTTTGTGAAAAAAAGTGTAGATAAAACCGAAACCCATGAATACGAGGTGCTTGAAACATTTGATGGATTTGAAATCCGAAAATATGCGCCAGCGCTCTATTCCTCCGTACAATATTCAACGTCGTCCTACAAACAAATTTCTGGTCAAGGGTTTAGAACTTTGGCAGGATATATTTTCGGGGCTAATGAGAACCAAGAACAAATTGCCATGACTTCCCCTGTTACGATGGAATTGAAAGATACCTCTAAAATGATGTTCATGGTTCCTAAAGGAATGTCGAAAGACAAGTTGCCAAAACCGAATGATGCCTCAATTTATTTCGAAGAGTATCCATCACGTATTGTTGCAGCGATTCAATTTGGTGGTTGGGCAAGCGATGAAAAAATCAACGCACATAGTGAAGAATTAGCTCATCTTTTAGAGAAACAAGGTATTGCGCACAGCGGTGAGTTTGCATATCTGGGTTACAATCCACCGTTTGATGTCGTGAATCGAAGAAATGAGGTGATTGTAGAGGTGGAGTGGAAGCGTTAAGCAACATCCGTAGGCTGATTATGTACTTTCAATAAGTAGATTGTTTGAAACACGAGTGTCAATAGAAAAGCTGCAACGAAATGGAGCAGCGTTACTTTTGCATCCCCTTCTCGAATCAATTTAATGGCCAGAGAGAATGACATAGAGGCCAACAGTTGAATTGTGGTAAATACGATAAACATGCCAGCGAAATTGGCAGTTTCCAGTCGTTTACTGAGATGGAATAGCGTTGACCCCATTAATGATACAACAAACAAGCAGAGGTAAATGATAAAGAAATCATTGGCAGGTTGTATCTGGGGTAGATGAGGTAAAAGAAAATAGTGAAGTGTTCCGAGCAATCCGTAAAAAACTACGTAAGCGACTAAATCATTAATCATTGTCCTTTCCCATTTTGATAACTTCTCTAATTATTTGATAGAGAGATGCGAAGATAGCGATAAGAATAAGCACTAGCGTCCAAATAGGCAGCTCGTTGTCCTGCTTTTCATCAAGCCATCGTCCACCTAATGCAGCCGCGGTTATGAGAATCGCCATTTGCAATGCGATAGAAGTAAACTTTAAATAGGTGTTTACTTTTTGTTTACCGTCATCGTTGAGCATGACTAGTATACCACGCCAGGCTCTTTTTCTTCTGCCATCGGAGCCTCTTTTATTACAGGCTTTTGCGTGGCTGTTTTACCCACCTTAGGTAAGTCTCCAGTGGTTATATTCCCATTCAGTTGAGCGCCATCTTCGATAACTACGCGACCTGATTGCACAGCACCTCGAATATTTGCCGATTTGCGCAAAATTAATAGCCCATCAATGGTTAAGTCCCCTTCAATATTTCCTTCAATTTCGGCTTCCACAGCAACAAGGTTTCCCTCGAGTTTACCCTGTTCACCTAACACAAATTTCCCTTTACAGGAAACAGACCCCTGGATTATTCCATCTGCACGCAGGTTACTTTCTGTCGATAAGTCTCCCTTGAGTTTTGTCCCACTCACAAGTCGATTAAGTCGCTCCGGACTATCAACTACTCCTTTGTTTTTTTCGCCTTTAAACATACTTCAAATATACATTAATAATTATCGAAAAAGAATTTTTCGTAGACTGCAATGTCTTTTTCTTTCAAAAACACCTTAAAATTCTCACTTGAAATAAATAGGATTTTTCTGGATTTATAATCGATGACGTGTTTTTTAGTGCGTTCAAAACTCTTTAAATATTCCCGAGCGGTATTGGCATCATTGAATTCTCGTATCACCACCATAGCTTTTTGTGCGTCTAATAATTGAGCTCCCGTTTTTAGGCGGTATCGGCTAAAAAACTCCCGATTAAAATCCGCAATTTTTGTTTGGGCTACACGCGAATCATCCGATTCTTCAAGGAATATAAGTACGAAAAGCTTATCTTTTGAAGAATAAGAATACAAATCAGACGTTTCTACTACATCGAAATCTTGAAATAATGGAATCCCATTCTTGATAAAACCGATTAATTCTTGTGCTTTTTCAGCAATTACTGTCTCTGGAAACTCTCGAACGGCTTGTTCCAGTGTAGGTAGAAGAGTTGTTTTATCAGGATTAACTCGCCCCATAGCCATAGCCTTCAAGATGAGGTATTGTCCGCGATACTTGTTGTCAGGTTCACCGTTAATGACGTTGTCCGCCTTCAAAATGACAGGATAGTATAGTCCGCTTTCGTAGCGTTCAACAGATTTAAGGTAATCCTGCAACGCCAATGCATCAAGTTCCTTTTTCTTGATAAAATAGTCCGGGTCTCTGAGATAATTGGCATAATCTGAATTGGGGTAATTGGTTAGAATGTAGTCTTTGTAGACCACCGATTTATTCATATTTCCTTCATGAATTTTATACAATTGAAAAGCGGAAAGCACATTATGTTTGTTCTCGATTTCCCGGTCTATTACACGCTGGAACTGCTTCGCTCCAAATTCAGTTTCATTGAGTTGGTCCTTGTAAATAATTCCGGAATTGTATAATGCCGCTAACAGTCGTTCATTAGATACTGCCATGGCAGAATCCGTTAAGGGGATGTCCGCTAGCAAGGTCTCTGGCGTAAGGTCTTCTATGGCCGTCCTTGGCTTCGTTGGGATTGAGTCGACGAGTGTATCACCTTCCGCTAACTCATTAAAATCTATGGATGGGGATTTGTTGGATCTTCTCCAGTCATCTTCATTTTCGCGCTGTCCCCAAATATTCCTGAATTCATTGAATCCTTCCTCTATGTTTTTTATGTTGTTCCAATA
>JALQTG010000184.1 GCA_023264075.1 Crocinitomicaceae bacterium | reverse complement strand
GTTCGACGCCAATTGAAAATGGTAAATACGAATGAGGAAGATCGTCTTTCTTATTCGGAAGAATTACGTCAATGGGCTTGGGTGAACAAGAAGTATGTTGGAATTGGTACACTTGTGGTAGTGTTAGCGTTGATCGTTACCCTATTCTTGCAACTATACACTATTGGTGTAGTAACAGCATATCAACCAACTCAACCAATTCAATTCCCTCATGATATTCATGCTGGAAAGAATGGAATTGATTGTAAATACTGTCACAATTCTGTTGAGAAATCAAAATCAGCAGGTATTCCTACAGTTAATGTATGTATGAACTGTCACAAGCAGGTTCAAGGTAATGACGATAATCAAATTGCACAAATCTCTAAGATTTATGCCGCTGCTGGATTCATTCCTGATGGTGGTGGTCAGTACACTGGAGAAACAGCGAACATTGTTTGGAACAAGGTGCATGCGCTTCCAGATCACGTATATTTCAACCACTCTCAGCACGTAGTTGTTGGTGGAATCGACTGTAAGCAATGTCACGGTGACATGACGAAGCAAAATGAATTGCCGCGTGTTGTTCCCGTGGAAGAGTTGAACGAAATCGACGGTAACATTCCTTTGACGCGTGCAACTTTGACAATGGGATGGTGTATCGAGTGTCACGGTGCTAAAGAGATTGCAAATGGACCTGTACTAGATAAAGATCGTGATGAGCATAAGCATGGTTACTATGATGAGATTCATCAACGTCTAATGAACAACGATAAGGCCCTTTACGAAAAATACCTCGAAGATGGCAAGGTTACAGTTAAAGAGCTTGGCGGTTGGGAATGTGCTAAGTGTCATTACTAATATTAATAAAGGTAGAAGTCAAATAGAATATGGTAACGAATAGAAAATATTGGAAAGGTCTTGAAGAGTTAAATGAAACTCCTGAGTTTCTTCAACAAAGGGACCAAGAGTTCATGACTAATACAAACGTAGAAGAGTTTCTTGGCGACGAGCAGTTAAAAGAGACGTCTACGGCAAGAAGAGATTTCTTGAAGTTTTTAGGATTTAGTGTCGCTGCAGCTACGGTTGCTGCGTGTGAAGCGCCTGTTGTTAAAGCGGTTCCTTATGTGAATAAACCTGAGGACGTTATCCCTGGGCAAGCAACATGGTACGCATCTACATATTACGACGGTGCGTCTTACGCGAACATCTTAGTAAAAACTCGTGAGGGTCGACCAATCTTCATAAAAGGAAATAGAGATTTTGGTTTTACAAATGGAGCTGTGAATCCTCAGGTTATAGGATCTGTTCTTTCCTTATATAACGGAGATCGATTAAAATTTGCTACAATAGACGGGGTGGACACGCCAACCGCAACGGTAGATGACGAAATCGTAAAAGGTCTAGAAGGAATTAAGAGTAAAGGAGGAAGAGTTGTATTGGTTTCCAATACGGTTGCTTCACCAAGTACATACGCAGCAATTGAAGCATTTAAAAACTCATTGGGTGGAACAAATGAAGAGGGAGTTTCTTCTGGAGCTTCTTTTGAGCATATTCAATACGATGCTGTTTCATATTCTGCGATTAGAAAAGCGAATGAGGTAACTATTGGTAAAGCAATTATTCCTGATTACGATTTTTCAAAGGCAAAAACTATTGTTAGTTTTGGAGCAGACTTTTTGAGCTCATGGTTACTGCCAACTCAATTTACCCCTCAATACCTGGTAAACAGAAATCCAGATAATGACTGGATGTCGAAGCACTACCAGTTTGAATCGAATATGTCGATTACAGGTTCTAACGCTGATGAGCGCTTTATGATTAAACCTTCTGAGGAGGCTGCTGTACTTGCTGCTTTAATCAAGGCTTGTGGCGGGAATGTAAGCGGAGTTGCTGGTGAAGTACCAAGCACCGTTTCTCCAGATGCGATTGCCGCAGTTGCAAAAAACCTTAAGGCTGGAAATGGATTAGTTGTTTCCGGTTCTAACAATGTTGGGATTCAGTCTTTAGTTAATAAATTGAATCACGTTATTGGCGCTTATAGTTCAACGATTAACATAAATAACCCTATTCACCTTTTTCAGTCGGAAGACGATAAAATGATGGGGTTAATGAAAGATATTACTTCGGGAAAAGCTCCTGATGCAGTTATTTTCTATGGTGTGAATCCAGTGTATTCAGCGCCGAATGGTGCAGCATTAGCAGAAGCAATTGCTAATGTTGGTTTAACCATCTCATTATCGCAGTTTGCAGATGAGACAGCGTCTAAGTGCAAGTTTGTAGTTCCAGATCACCATGCATTAGAAGCATGGAATGATTATTCTCCGAAAGCAAATGAATATGCAATCGCTCAACCAACAATTCGTCCATTATTTGATACTTCTGCAGCACAAGAGTCTTTCTTGGTTTGGGCGGGTCAAGCTCAGCGTGGTGGAAAAGACAGTAGAGTGGTATTTGACTTCATGCAAAAAACATGGGCAAGCAATGGTTTCGCTTCAGAAACAGGGTTTGACTCATTTTGGAATACAACAATTCACAACAGTGCATTATCGTTAACGGCAGCAGTTCCTGCGCAGCCTGAATTTAACGATAGCGGATTGAGTAATGCTCTTAAATCATTACCTCAAGGTGGTGCTATTGAAATCGTATTGTATCAAAAAGCTGCAATAGGGAATGGAGCGAATGCTGCGAATCCTTGGTTGCAAGAGATGCCTGATCCAATATCTAAGGTAACGTGGGATAACTACATTACAATGAATCCAATGGATATGGAGCGTGATGGTTACAACACGACAATTGATCAGGAGCATGCAGCGAGCACCGCAACTGTAACTGTTGGAGAGGTAGCCCTAACCCTTCCTGTATATCCATCTCCAGGTCAAGCATTGGACACAGTAGGTATCGCGCTTGGATATGGACGTGGTGAAAACGGTGAAGCTATCGGAAATGCAGCTTATCAAACGAAGGAATACGGAGGGTACGCTACAGACGAAAACGGAAAGAAACAAACCATTGGTAAGAATGCATACAAATTGGTGCAGACTTCTAATGGAACAATGGAATATGCAGTAGCTGGTGAAGTGAAAAGTGCTGGTGGAACTTATCCTATAGCGACTACGCAAATTCACCAAACGGTAATGGGTCGTAATTCAATCGTTCGTGAAACGACGTTTGATATTTATAAGAATCATTCAAAAGACGCATACAACCCAGATTGGAAATTGTCTAAAATTGATGAAAATGGTCATCACGTGGAGGCACCAATTGCTGAGTTTGACTTGTGGGATGCGCATCCAGTAGAAAACATTGGCCACCGTTGGGGAATGACAATTGACTTGTCTTCGTGTATAGGTTGTGGTTCTTGTTTAGTAGCTTGTCAGTCTGAAAATAACGTACCAGTTGTTGGTAAAGATGAAGTAAGAAGAGGACGCGAAATGCACTGGTTGCGTTTAGACCGTTACTATGCTTCAGACGAAGAAGCGACAGTT
Source organism: Crocinitomicaceae bacterium (assembly GCA_023264075.1). Taxonomy (GTDB): domain Bacteria; phylum Bacteroidota; class Bacteroidia; order Flavobacteriales_D; family Crocinitomicaceae; genus JALQTG01. The sequence goes on along the minus strand of JALQTG010000184.1, from coordinate 1,943 downwards.
GGTCAGAGAAAAGATAAAAAAACATTTAATTACGGTGCAGCTGAAAGAGCGGCTTCTAACCCGAAAGTGGTTCACCAACCAATGATGTGTCACCACTGTAACCACGCTCCGTGTGAAACGGTTTGTCCAGTTGCAGCAACGACTCACTCAAATGAAGGACTGAACCAAATGACGTACAATCGTTGTATCGGAACAAGATATTGTGCAAACAACTGTCCTTACAAGGTGCGTCGTTTTAACTGGTTTAACTATCCTTCATACAAGAAATTTACTGAAGTGAACCCTGCACAGGATGACCTAGGTAGAATGGTATTGAATCCGGATGTTACAGTGCGTACACGCGGTGTTATGGAGAAATGTTCTTTCTGTGTTCAGAAAATCCAAGAAGGAAAATTAACTGCGAAGAAAGAAATGCGTCCAGTGAAAGACGGTGATGTAACTACTGCTTGTGCAGACGCATGTCCTTCTAATGCAATTATCGTAGGAGATTGGAATGATGTTAATTCAATGGTAAGAAATTCATCTTCTGACAATAGGGCATATCAAGCACTTGAAGAAGTTGGAGTAAAACCAAATATTTGGTATAAGGTTAAAGTTCGTAACGAGCAAAATGATTTGTTGGCGGAGATTCAAGAAAAGATGGAGGCAAAACATAATCATTCCGGACATGGTGAACATGAAGGTCATGATAATCACGGGCACGATCACGAAACAGAACAAGCACATTAATCGAATAAATATTAGTTGTAATGCATAAAGAATCTGCAATTCGAGAACCGCTGATACTAGGTCATAAGACGTATCACCAAATTACTGAAGATGTTTGTAAGCCGATTGAGGACAAGGCACCGCGTATGTGGTACATCTTGTTTTCCATTGCTGCCATTATTGGTTTGTATGGAGTAGGATGTATACTGTACCTTTTAGGTACTGGTATCGGTACATGGGGATTAAATAAGACTGTAGGTTGGGCGTGGGATATCACGAACTTCGTATGGTGGGTAGGTATTGGTCACGCCGGTACATTAATCTCTGCGGTATTATTATTATTCCGTCAGAAATGGAGAATGGCGATTAACCGATCAGCTGAGGCGATGACAATTTTCGCGGTTTTCATGGCTGGTTTGTTCCCGTTGATTCACATGGGACGTATATGGGTGGCATATTGGGTGCTTCCATTGCCAAACCAATTCGGGTCGTTGTGGGTGAACTTTAACTCTCCGCTTTTATGGGACGTATTCGCGATTTCAACGTATTTGTCGGTTTCATTAGTATTCTGGTATATCGGTTTGATTCCCGATTTCGCAACTATCCGTGACCGAGTGAAAAAACCAGTTCCTAAAAAGATGTATTCTATGCTTTCTTTTGGATGGTCTGGACGTGCTAAACATTGGAATCGTTTTGAATTGGTTTCGTTGGTATTAGCGGGTGTTGCTACCCCACTAGTATTCTCGGTTCACTCGATTGTATCATTTGACTTTGCTACTTCCGTAATCCCTGGATGGCATACAACTATTTTCCCACCGTATTTCGTTGCAGGAGCCGTTTTCTCAGGTTTTGCTATGGTACAAACGTTAATGTTAGTGATGCGTAAGGCAATGCGATTAGAAGCATACATCCACACGAAACACGTAGAATACATGAATATTGTAATCATGGTAACGGGTTCCATTGTTGGTACGGCTTACATTACTGAGTTATTTATTTCTTGGTATTCAGGAGTTGAATATGAAGCATATGCATTCATCAACCGTGCGACTGGACCATACTGGTGGGCGTACTGGGCGATGATGACATGTAACGTAATTTCCCCACAGTTGATGTGGTTCAAGAAATTGAGAAGAAGTCTACTTTTCACATTTATTATTTCAATCGTTGTAAACATAGGAATGTGGTTTGAGCGTTTTGTAAGTATTGTGACTTCTGTTCACAGAGATTACTTG
>JALQTG010000178.1 GCA_023264075.1 Crocinitomicaceae bacterium | reverse complement strand
CCAGGATTAGACATTGAGGGTGATTTCTATGGTTTCCATGTAACACCTGATGAAAAAACAATCATTATTTCCTATAATGGACCTAACACCATTGGAGAAGAAGATTTATATGTTTCGGAATTTTCGAATGGTGCGTGGACAGCTCCACAGCACATGGGAAACACTATAAATACGGTTGGGTTTGAAATGTCGCCATTCCTTTCACCAACAAAAGACACTTTGTATTTCTCGAGTAATGGCCATGGTGGAAAAGGCGATGCCGATATTTTTTACTCTATAAAAAAAGGTTCTTGGAAATCATGGAGCCCTCCAATAAACTTAGGAGAACCGTTTAACACTGATAAATTTGATGCTTACTTCTCATATATCGACCGAATAGCTTATTGGGCTAGTAATCGGGACGAAGAAAAAAGCAACATTTACATGGTTCAAATTTTGACTCCTGAAGCATTAAGCATTGGATGTACATCAGTTAATATTAGTGAATTTGGTGCAGGGAATGGTAGTATTGACTTAACAGTTGAAAGTGGGATTGCGCCATTTACATATTCATGGTCTAACAAAAAACAAACGGAGGATCTGACCTCATTACAAAGAGGTGTTTACACAGTAGTGGTAACCGATGCGATCGGACAAAAGGCAGAAACTAGTTGTACTGTAACTGAACCAGAGCCACCTCAAGACGTGGTAATCCGTTTACCGGAAGTGCGTTACCCACTTAATGAATGGAGCTTGTTGAATGACTCAACTATCAATTCTCCTGACTCTTTATTATTTGTATATAACTTACTTACAGAGTATCCGAAGTTAGTCCTGGAATTAAGTTCTCATACGGATGCACGTGGTTCATTAAGTGCCAACCAAAAACTCTCTGAAAATCGTGCTCGCGCATGTTACAAGTATTTAGTAGAGGAAAAAGGTATTGATGCACGTAGAATTATTCCAATTGGAAAAGGTGAAGCGAAACCGAGAACTGTTTGGTTAAAAGGGGAAGCCTACCTTGTTTCTAAGCCAGAAGATATGACTGGAGTTAAAGAGATTGTTTTAACAGAAAAATATATCAATAAGTTTAAGAAATCGGAAAAAGACATTTTCGAAATGTTACATCAGCTTAATCGTAGAACAGAGGGTCGGGTGTTGAACTTAGATTTCGACGCTGCTACTTCTCCTAAAGCGGATTCAAAATATCTGAACTACGTTAAGTACCCTTAATGCGGAGAGACGGATTAACTTTTTCCGTTTAAACCATAAAATTCAAGAAAAGGCGCAGATGATATCTGCGCTTTTTCTATTTTAGTAGAAGAATTTTCTCCATGAAGCAATCTTCCATTTCCGCTAACATATCACAACAGTTCAAGCGCCTATTCCCGAGTCCTTTTACAATTGCATTGCTTATTACTTTTCTTACATTTGGATTAGCTCTCCTACTCACCACACCGAAGGATCAAAGTATTAGCAGTTACAGTTATGATCTTCTCATTAGTTGGCAAAACGGTCTATGGGACAAAAGCGGAGGCGGACTCTATTTCGCTTTTCAAATGATGTTAATGTTAGTATTAGGACATACATTGGCGCTAACACGTCCCGTCTCTAGACTCATCGAATACCTAACTCAATACTGCACTTCCACCGCCAATAGTGCAGCAATTGTAGCCTTCTCCTCTATATTCATGGGATTATTTAATTGGGGGCTTGGATTAATTTTTGGGGCTATTTTAGCTCGCCGTGTTGGGGAGCAATTTAATCGCAAACATCAAGTACTCAATTATGGCCTCATTGGCGCGTGTGCGTACTTAGGACTTATGGTATGGCACGGAGGGATATCGGGAAGCGCTCCGACCAAGGCCATGGAAACAGGTGTAATACAAGCAATGACTATAGGATTAACCCTGGACGCACCATCAGAAATTCCATTTGAGACAACCATTGGCTCTACCATGAATATAATTACCAGTTTTGTTTTACTTCTGTTACTCCCTGGTGTTGCCTATTTACTAGGTAAGAAAACTAAGCTGAATAGCATACCTTCTATTCAACCACAGGAAAAACATAAGCCAGACGTTCAATTATCACCAAGAGGAGCTGAAAAACTAGACAGAAGTAATCTATTCGGAATATTCATAGGTGCATTATTATGTATTACGGTTATTATGAGTGCCATGAATTATCATGGATCAAGTAGTTTCGGTTTTATAGAACCTAATTTTATCAATTTAATGCTTTTAGGTCTTTCGATATTCCTTCATCAGAGCATCACTAATTTTCTTCAAGCTATACAGCATTCCATTGGAGATGTATCTGGTATTTTGATACAATTTCCATTTTACTTTGGAATACTAGGAATTATGAAGGGTAGCGGGTTGATTGTTGTATTCTCAGATATTCTCATCGATTTATCGACCTCCACTACTCTTCCGTTGTTTACATTTCTAAGCGCGGGTGTTGTTAATTTCTTCGTTCCAAGTGGCGGTGGGCAGTGGGCCATTCAGGGTCCCATTATTCTTCAATCCGCTCTTGAATTAAATGCAAGCATCCCTAAAACGATTATGGCAATGGCCTATGGTGATCAACTCACAAACATGCTCCAGCCATTTTGGGCACTACCATTATTGGGTATTACACGATTAAAAGCACAGGATATACTTCCCTATACATTTGTATTTTTCTTAATCGGACTAATCATTTTCGGATCGGTATTACTTATTTTTTAGAACATCTCTACCCTTCCATTTTGGGATATGAAATAACGAAAGGATTATCACAAGCAAGAATAACACAGGATATACAACAAAAAAAATAGGGTAAACTTTAATCATTTTCAATAAATGAAGTCTCGAAGCATAATTCGAGAAAGCAAACCAATCGATTGCCAAACGAATCCCGAATAAGGTCACTACACCAACTAAATTTCCTGTAATACTCAGTTGAACGAAGAGTATAAATGAACCAATAAAGTAAAGACTGAGAACTAATCCCAAAATCCATTCTTTCCAGTTTGACTTACTTTTAAGCTTTGATAACCAACGAACACGTTGATTAAAGTAACCCTTCCACGTATTGACGCTCGGAGTAGTTACCGCGAGTTCTAATGAGTTTGTAACATCAATAGATGCTCGATTTGCTTGAAAATCCCGAAGTAAAAAATGATCGTCCCCCGACGCAAGGTAATTGTGCGTATCTGATGAGTCCCAAGTAATATACTTCTCTCTATTAAAAAGCAAGTTAGCCCCACTTGCTGAACTTACATAGAGCCCAGACAGTGAAAAATTCAACGCATTAAAGAACATATATTCAAACCCAAATATTCTTCCCAGAAAAGTCTCCGAAGCCATGATAACTGGAGATATCTTCATATCGCTACACCTCGAGTTATTAAGTGCATTAAAAAATGTTGAATGAAAGTGAACATCGGCATCAAGCGTTAAACAATGTGAACCACGGGCCTGCTCCACTCCGAGACGCACTGATGCCTTCTTTCCTTCCAAGTTTGCGGGCAATTTCAAAACCCTTACTCGATCATTATTTACAAACGTATCGATTAGTAGGTTTATTCCAGAATCACTCGAATGATCATCAATGAATAGAATCTCTAGCGGGTATTCTTCCTGCTGGTGTATACATTCTATGAGATGTGGTAGATTATCGATTTCGTTACGAAAAGGAATAATCACTGATATTGAAAAAGTATTACGCATTGGTTCATGGCTTCTATTAGAACAGGTATGTTTATAAGCTGCACTCGTGAATAGCACAAGACCGAATACACACAAGAAAATGAGATATCCCGATATCATAAAACGCCTCGCTTAGATTGAACCACAAAGAATAATCCGATTAAGGAAGGTATACCTAAATTTATTACCCATAAAGACAAAGAAGCTGTTAGAATGATCATAGGATTCGAAACGACTCCAGCCAACACGACCAAACCAATCGTTTCTCTTACCACCAGTTTACCCATAATTAAATTTGGTGTTAATGTTGAAGCGAAATAAAGCACGTATAATGAATAAATAAGCTCATGACTATACTTAGCCCCAAAAGCAATTAAAAGTAACGTAAATTGAAGAATAAACACCAAATAACGCACTCCACTTAAAAAGAACAGAAGCAGAAATGTTCGTTTAGAAGATTTTTGAAAAATCAACAAGGTATTTAACCGCCGTTTGAACACATTAATTCTTCGCAATGGAACAAACGGAAATACGAAATAGAGAATAATTGCGCTTACTACGGCGAAAAAAACAAATCCTAAAAGCCAATCTCCTAATTGAAATCCAACCGCAGTATTTGAAGTGAAATACAAACCTACCAACCCGAAGAATACAGTGGCAACAAATTGTGCAAGATTTCCATATAAAGTACCCAACGTTAACAGCGCACGTTCTTTGTAATCAAAGTATATTACTCGACCAATAAAATTACCTATTCGATTTGGTGTAATGATTCCTGTTGATATCCCCGCAAAAAGAGAAGCCCCCAATTTCCGCATTGAAAAGGACGTCCCTACCGATTTGGCAATTAATAACCATTTCACAAATTCAATACCCCAATTTAAAGGTACTAGAAGAAGTGCAAAGAGAGCATAGTTTAAATCTCTTAGCTTCAACCCTTCGATATCCTGAGTTGAGATACTTCGTAGACCCACGGTAAAATAATACAGAACGAAAACAAAGACCAGAATTTTTACTGACCAGAGCAAAGTCTTTTGTACTTTTAAACTTTGAAATGCGCTTTTCATAATAATGGTTGAAGATAAAATAATTCTTGGAATAGACCCTGGAACTACTATAATGGGGTATGGAATTATTCACGTCAAAAATGGCAAGCTTCAACTCGTGACTTATGGGGTTATTCACCTGAGCAAGCTTCCCACTCATCCAGACAAACTAAAAAAGATCTTTGATCGGGTTTCGGGAATCATTAAAGAATATAGACCGGACGAAATGGCCATTGAAGCACCATTTTTTGGAAAAAATGTGCAGTCCATGCTCAAATTAGGGCGGGCCCAAGGTGTTTGCATTGCCGCCTCATTAAGCCATGACGTTCCTTTTGAGGAGTACTCTCCGAGAAGAATCAAACAAGCCATTACAGGTAAAGGTGCTGCATCCAAAGAACAAGTAGCAGGAATGCTTCAAACGCTATTAAGGTTGGATGAACTACCCAAACATCTTGATGCTACAGATGGACTAGCTGCGGCAGTATGCCATTATTTTAGTAAAGGTAAGGGAGAGCACAACAAAGACAAAGTATCAAATTGGGGGGCTTTCGTCAAAAACAATCCTTCACGAAAAAAATAGTGGTTAACCACGGATTAATTCTGCAATCTGCTCTAATTCATTTTTCGAAGGGTTCATTTTTTCTCGAGAGAAATCCATATCGGTCACTCCATTAATCGGAATAAGGTGAATATGTGTATGTGGAACTTCCAATCCAATGACAGAAACACCAATGCGTTTACAATCGAATTTTCCTTCCATCATCTTCGCTACTTTCTTAGCAAAAAGAATTAAACCAGTAAGAAGCTCATCCTCACAATTGAAGATATAATCAACTTCAATTTTTGGGATCACCAATACATGACCTGGCACTAACGGCTGGATATCTAGAAAGGCCAAATAATTTTCATCTTCAGCAATTCTGTGACAAGGAATTTCACCAGCAATTATTTTAGAAAAAATAGATGACATTACCTCGAGATTTCGATGACTTCAAACTTAATAATTCCGCCCGGCGTCTGAACATCTGCTACATCTCCCACTGACTTACCTAGTAAGCCTTTTCCAATTGGTGAATCCACCGAAATCTTTTTTTGTTTAAGATCAGCTTCGTTCTCCGCTACCAATTGATATTCCATCTCAGCATTATTATTTAAGTTTTTAATCTTTACTTTAGATAAAATCAACGCCTTCGATGTATCAATATTGGTATCATCCATTACTCTTGCATTGGATACAATTGCCTCTAATTTTGCAATGCGCATTTCCAATAAACCTTGTGCTTCCTTAGCTGCATCATACTCGGCATTTTCTGAAAGGTCACCTTTATCACGTGCCTCCGCAATTTGTCTAGAGATTGCTGGGCGTTCAACCGCCTTCATTTGATGCAATTCATCTTTTAACTTCTTAAGCCCTTCTTCTGTGTAATAATTAATCTGCGACATAATCTCAATTTAATGAACAAAAAACAAGAGAGCCCATTAGGACCCTCCTGTCTAATACAAATATAAAACTAATATTTATTTTAAGCTCACCGTTACACCAAAAGTGTGGATTGTTCCAAACGGATTGGCCAAACGCACCGCATACTCGAGACCGATCGGTGACTTATTATCACCTACCAAGGCATCTACAGAAAAACCAGCAGTTAGACCCGTTAAACCAGTTGTAGCCAATTCTCTATTCAAAATATTGCTTTCGTATGCATATCCGGCACGTATATTAAACGCAGCTTTTTCAAGACCAAAACCATAATCCAAACCGATTCTGTAGATGTCGTTCGTAAAGGAATTTGCCGAGAAACCTAAAGCAGCGGTCAATTTATTGGACTCACTAAAGATGAAATCGTATGATGCGCCGATTGCCAATTGTGAAGGCATCTCAAACGAATTTGAACGTTGCTCCAATGTTGCTACACCACCAGTAGATTGGTAAAATATTGGAGTACCCAAACCATCTCCACGAAATGTCATTGTAGGTCCAACATTACGCAAGGTAATTCCAAACTTTGCCTCATCTTGCTCTCCCGTTATATATTGCACACCAGCATCCAATGCTACTCCAGTTGCTGAAAGGTTTGCAATACTTTCACTTACAATCTTCAAGTTCATACCAGCATAGATTGAATTCGAGAACTCACGTGCATAACCTACATTTACAATATTCTTTCTTGGACTAAATGTTCCAATACCACCTTCTGGAATGTCCACAGTTGTAATATCAATATCACCAAAACCAAAAGCCTGTATACTCACTGCAATTACATCTTGCTTAGAAATACGTTGTGCAAGACCA
>JALQTG010000130.1 GCA_023264075.1 Crocinitomicaceae bacterium | reverse complement strand
CCATCACTGTTATGGACGAATGGATGATGAAATATGCCACTTGGAAGAGCTTTGTTATGAAAACGATACGTAATAGATTCAATGAAATGCTCAAAGCAATTGATCAAATTGCCTTTCAAAAATTGGATGAGCGATTGGAGCATTACCTCATCGAAAAGTCACAAATTTCGGGATCGAATGTATTGAATCTCTCACATGAGCAAATCGCAATAGACCTTGCAACTTCGAGAGTAGTTATTTCACGTCTGCTCAAGAAATTAGAAAATGATAAACGATTATTGCTTTATAGGAATCAAATAAAATTGTTGTCTGCAATGAAAGCGGAATCGTAGGTTAAAGAATTTTCTCTAAGTCGCGATAGCGCTTACGTGCCTCAGTCGAGTACAAACTATCTTTATATTCTTTTAAAATTTTAAAATAATATTCCTTCGCCTTTTCGGTGTCGACAAGGTGATTTTCATATATATTACCCAATCTAAACGCTGCGTCATCTGCTAAAATCTCTTTTCCAAATTTTTCTAAAATCTCCTCATAATAGGCGATTGCCTCCACCCATAATCCTTGTTGCTCACTCGCTATACCCTTGCGTAAAAGCACATCATCTACTACACCATGATAGGGAAACTGGCGTTGTATCGAATCAAAAACAATGAATGCCTCATTGTACCGATGCTGTTCCAATAATAGATCGGCCGTAGAAAACTTTTTCATGACCGCATAATTACTATCCAAACCTAGGTGGGAAGTGATAAACACGGAAAGTTTCATGGCGTCGTTGGCAATTAATTTAGAAGTTGAGCTTTTCAACACATCAAGTTGAGATTGAGCCCAAACAAAATCTCCCGAGTAATAGAATATCCGGGCATTTTTAAATTTGGCTTCAAAACCAATGGGTTCGTACTTAAACTCTTTTTCAACTTGCATATACAAGAGGGAAGCTTCCCATACATCATCTAAAATCACCAATACATCGGCTAATGCAGTCTTAAGTTCAGCACGCATCAAATCTGTTGCACCTCGAAAGGTCATTCCTTTTTCCAATAGTGCTTTTGCCTTCATCGGTTCATTTGCATAAAATGCTAGGATATGCGCAAGCTCCCTTAAAATAGGCAAGGCACTCACTCGTTCTCCAATGCGACTTAAAGCCGCTTCATATTCAACAATGGTTTCTTGAAGTTCTTCGTTGGAGTAATTCCGATTCGTTGTAATTTCTAAATACCGTGTATTAAGTAAAGCGCTTTCGGCTGAATAATAATATGGGTACTCACTCCCTGCTTCAACGACATATTTAAACGCCTTTCGAGCGGCTGTAAAATCCTTATTCGCAGCAGCTAACCTACCCAATTCAAACACCTCTCGACCATCCTTCGTGGTACGCTTATCCAGTGCTTTTGCTTGCGTCAATGCTGCCTCAAAATTTTTATTTTGCACAAACATCCAAATCAGCATGTCCGCATAAGCAACGTTATTAGGGTCTTTTTGAATCCTTTTTACCAAACCCGTTTTTAGATAATTGAAACTCTTACTGTCCGAATCTTCGAAATCGACCATTCTCGGCATAATTCGCTGGATGGTAGTAATCATACTGGATTGATAATCGATAAGTCCAAGGTATTCATCTATCATTTCCTCGATTCTTCCCAACTCTCCATACACCTCTGCAAACTGTATATTTAACGGATAATTGCCTTGGATAATTTTTCTTCCCTTCTCCAATGCTTGGAGTGCTAGCTCCGGTTTGCCTAACGCTGAGAATGCACGCTGAACCTTTATAACATCTGAACTGTAGGGTAGCATGTTGTCGATAATCTCTAAAAATGTCTTATCTGCATTCTTTTGATCACCTTGCGTTTCATACTCCTTACCCAAGGTTACTTGATACTCGTATTCTTGAGGGAAAGCCTTAATTTGATTCTTTAGTAGTTTTATTACTTCCTTGTCTCGTTTTAATTGTCTCGAACACTCTAAGTAACGAGAAAAAACAAATTTAGAAGGATTCTCTTGATACACTTTTTCCAAATAGGGCAGTGCCTTTTCACAATCACCATTTCCGTAATAATAATTTGCCAATTGTTCATCTGTATCCTGCGCAAAAATGGCGAACTGGAACCCAAAAACGATGGCAACTATTCTAAAAAAATGTCTAGTCATTCAACTCTTGTTGTCTTTTTTGCTCCAATTCGTCGGCGAAAGCTTCCACGATTGGATGAATTTCCTCAAATGTCTTCACGTTCTCATCACGTGTTGAAAAGTAAAATGTAAGTAATTCTTCCACTTGACGAACTTTTCCAAGTTCATAAGCCACATTTTCCGCATACTGATCTCTATTTCCCGCACCATTTTCTATGTCATGCTTCAAATTACCCAATGCCTCTTTAATTTCAGGTATTGCAACCTTCGCCTTGGCCAAATTTCCAGAATTACGTTCTAGAGATTTTCTTATTCCTTTGTATGCATTCATCCTAGCGGCAATTTCTAGGTCTATTGAGTCTGGAAAATAGTTCTTCTGTACTTTCCCGATTACTTGATTGATGGTGGTCGTTAACCCTCTCAAGGTGTCAGAATCATGTTCCACTATTCGAACAGAAAGACTATCTAATTTTTCTTCCATTGCTTGTATCTCTGCAAGGTACCCCTCTTTTTCGGCATCATTACACCCAACAAATAAAAATCCTAATAACACAAGTGACGCACCATAAATTTTCATACCTAATCTCATTCTGATTTAAAAATACTTACGATTTAAAAATAATAACTATCACATCAACCTTGACAGACAGCTCCTTCAATTATGAAGATTTAACACCTATTTTACATGCGACCAGTTACAGTGACTGTTTTTCGGGTTTTAAAGGAGTCACCCGTATTACTATTAAAAACTTCAAAAACAATTATATAAACACCAATTGCGGCTTTTGTTTGATCGTCTCGGGTACCGTCCCATTTAATCGTTCCGTTCGTGTCTAACAAAAAGCTCTCCAGCAGTGTGCGAATTTTTCTCCCCTTATCATCATAAATTACGAGGTCCCCCAGTAATTCTGGCTCCCCTAATTGATAATTTATAAGTAGTACGTCTTGATGTCCATCGCCATCCGGTGAGATGGTCGTACTCGAAAGGTTCAACTCTCCATCGACCCCCACTGCATAAATTTGCGAATTAATCCTTCCGGGAGTAGCAAAGCTCACTGCTTCGCTTGCAGAATGCCAATTGTTTAAGTCATTTGAAACTCCTTCCGCTGAAAAACGCTCCAAAGAAACTCCTTTTACCGATTGAAGCAGGGAAAAATGCCACTCCTCAGTGTAGGAAACTTTGTCCACTACGCTATCATTAAACAGCAGAAAAACAGTAGAGGAGTCGTTGTTATAACTGGGTAGTGATTCCAATTGAATAAATTTTCCCGGCACCGCAAATGGATAAGTCTGTTGTTGAAACAACGTGTCTTTGGTAATTACGACATAATCATTTGGTGCAATGACATAATTGTAATTAACTACTTTATTATTTCCCACCTGCCCTTCATCGTAATTGGCCAACTCCCAACCAAAAAGATCAATATATTTGTTGGAAACATTATACAATTCTACAAAATCAGACCCTCCAGTATACACGTCGTGCAAAATCTCATTAATTATCAATTCAGTACCATCTGCCTGTTCAGGCAAAATAAACGTACCTGAACCATTGGATGGATTTCCTGAGCAGTCTTGGAAATTGTCTAGCGTATAAGAATAAATCACACCTGCTTCAATTGGCACATCAAATCGTAAGCGGATTTTCTGTGGATAAACGGCATCAATCAAGCGCTCCACAACGTTTAAGTTAGGATTAACCGAAAAATTCATCATTGCCAAGGATAAGGAGTCCATTCCCTCACTAAATGTTAACTCTAAGGTATCGGGAGCAAAAACTACAGCATTCGTTAAACTCGGGGAAGTCACATCTGGATTAAAATTAATTACACTGTTTGCGCTTCCCGGTGTGCCACCAATCGGTTGAACCGAAGCACGCCAGTTAGATGCGCCCGAGCAATTCAGCTGAGGATTGACGCGCTCGATACTCACCCCTCCACCAGTCGCCGTAGGGTCTTGATACCAATCATCGGTATAAGAGAGTTCATCGACAATAACACCGGCATCAGTTTCAAGAATAATGTCATCTCCAGTATTATTCAACGTTCCCCAATTTGTTACATTGACCGCGTTCGGATAATCCGTCAACGCGCTTGTCGGAACTAATAACAAATATTCTCCAGGATAGATCCAGCCGGGTTGAATTGTTCCCGTGGTCGTTCGGTCACTTAGCTTCCATCCATCAAGGAAAAAATACTTGTTTGATCGATTGTAAATCTCAACATATTGGCGCTCTGGCAACCCAATAGCCGGACTCTCTTTGGGCATGAATTCATTGATTATCAAATCCCCATAAACTGGATTTTGCGCCTCTATATATTGAAATGTTTGGGACAAGCTGCCACTATTATTGCCGGAAAAATCAGCTATATTTTGTGTAGTTAATGTATATACTTCACCAATGGTAAAAGGAGTTGCATATACAAGGGTCACTTTTGCAAAGTTGCCTGGGTCTCTTGTGGCAGAAACAGGGGCTCCCAACCCTAAATCGACAGAATAATTCGATGTATTCTCTCCGGTTGTTATATCTACTCCTTCATTAAAAAGCGCCTCTACTTCTGTCGACGAAATAGCTGTTGCTGAAACGAGCTCAGGCGGAGTAGCATCTACAATTATATCTCCTACATATACATTATCCAAATAGAAGTTCGATGCATTACTTATCGTATAGGTACACAACATTCCGAATTCTGGTTGGAAATTCGCCGTTGGGAAATTCGCCGTAGCATCCATCACAAAAGCATTTCCTCCATTATTATCTACGTACAACGACCAGTCACCAGTAAGGCTATAGGTTACTTTAACCGAAATGTCGAACGAAGTAGCAATAGCCCCTGCTGTTCCCTCAAGAATTTGAGTGTTTACACCTCCTATTCTGCTGAACAAACGAATCGCATCAAGACTACCTCCTTCCCCAAATTGTAGAAAGATCCCGTCTGGAAGCGTTGTTAAATCAGAACTTGCGGCAGCCAAGTAAACATCCGCCTTATTTCCTCCTGACGGACTAAAATTTAATCGGATATTAAAGCGCCATTCCTTATCATCTAATGTTGTGAGTAGATTTGGTGTTGACAGGTAAGATACGCCAGCAGTTAGCGCATTCAATTGAACCCTTCCATCGGCATTCACAATGAAATCTCCGGTTGTGCCACCCCAAGACGGATTATTTGTGAAGTCTCCATCAGAAAAATCATCCTCCAACTGAGAAAATCCCATAATATGGATAAACAGACTAGCGACTACTAACCAATATAGTTTCATATTTAACAAATATAAACGATTTCAAAGAATGTTTCTATATCGTGATTTCAATAAATCGATATATAACAAACTATCAGAGAATTTACCGAGCTACTGTGCCGAAAAAATACTTCTAAAATTATATAATCAATGAACAACCTTGCATGATAGCCGGCTTCTCTACGCCCATTCGCGCAAGAATGGTTGGAGCAACATCAGCAAGAATACCATTACTTAATTGTACCTTATCGTCGGTAACTAATACGACAGGTACAGGATTCAATGAGTGTGCTGTATTGGGAGAACCATCTGGATTAATCGCCACATCTGCATTTCCATGATCAGCAATAACAATTAGTTCATATCCATTCTCTCGCGCAGTTGTTACAACTTGTCGAAGAGAAGAGTCAACCACTTCAACGGCTTCTATAATGGCCTCATAAACACCCGTATGACCTACCATATCAGGATTAGCAAAATTTAAACAGAAAAAATCAGGCGTGTTGGTATTAATTTCTTGAACAATTTGACGCGTTACTTCTGGGGCACTCATTTCTGGCTGCAAATCATACGTAGCTACCTTTGGTGAGTTTACTAATAATCGCTGCTCTCCTGGGAATACTGTTTCTCTACCTCCAGAAAAGAAAAAGGTAACGTGCGGATATTTTTCCGTTTCCGCAATGCGCACTTGACTTTTACCAGCCTTTGCAAGTACCTCTCCTAAGGTATCGGTTAAATTATCCTTATCGAAGATTACGTTAACGTTTTTGAATGTTTCGTCGTACGCGGTCATCGTGCACAAGTGTAGCTTCAGGGCATGCATATTAAACTCATGAAAATCCTGCTGCGAAAGTGCCATCACGATTTCTCTCGGGCGGTCTGTTCTAAAATTAAAACTAATCACCACATCTCCCTCTTCAATAATTGCTACAGGGAGTCCGTCTGCTGAAATAACCATAGGTTGAATGAATTCGTCGGTTATGGCCTCCGCATAACTGTTTTGAATTGCCTCGGAAGCAGAACGAACGCTTTTTCCTGTACCATTTACTATTAAATCGTAGGCCAGTTTTACTCTCTCCCAGCGCTTATCACGGTCCATAGCGTAGTAGCGCCCAATAACAGATGCTATTTGAATCGGCGTATCCTTAATGTGTAGCTCTAAATTCTGAATAAACTCAGCTCCACTTTTCGGATCGCAGTCTCTTCCATCCGTAAAGGCATGAATAAATACATTTTCTAATCCAAATGAAAGCGCCATATCACACAACGCGTGCAAATGTCCTTGCGAACTATGCACCCCCCCTTCAGATACAAGGCCCATAAAATGGACCTTTTTGTTTTCTTCTTTGGATTTTTGAAAAGCAGTAACCAATGTTTCATTTCGAAAGAAATCACCGTCTTTGATAGACTTATTAATCCGCGTCAATTCTTGATAAACGATTCTTCCAGCACCAATATTTAAATGGCCTACTTCAGAATTTCCCATTTGTCCATCTGGCAAGCCCACGTGCTCCCCACAAGTCATCAACTGCGCTGTAGGATATTTTGTCATCAAACTATCCATAAAAGGCGTTTCAGCATTGGAAATAGCGTCTGATTTCGACTTGTCTCCAATTCCCCAGCCATCCAAAATGATTAATCCCACTTTTTTAGCCATGTGAAAATGTAATTTTGAAATGAGTTCCTTTAGGTTGATTCGGTAAACATTCGATGTGTGCGTTGTGCATTTTGAGTAATTGATCCACTATATAAAGTCCTAAACCAGATCCCTTTTGTGTTCTTGTCTCTTCGTTGCCTACTCGAACAAATTTTTCAAAAATAGATTTTCGATACTTGTCAGGTACTCCAACACCTTGGTCTTTCACACCGAGGACAAACCCTGTCGCAGACTTTTTCAAGTACACTTCAATACGGGGAGTATCTATACTATATTTCAACGCGTTTTCTAATAGGTTCAACAAAGTGATTTCGATAACACTTGGATCGATGTTTCCTTCGATACCTGATTCAATAGTTGAAGCAATCGACAGTCGTTCTTTGGACCATTTATCCAAAATCAATTGAACTCTTTCGGAAACATTGATGTGCTCTTTGTGAACATCTATATTTGCATTGTCCAAGCGCGTCGCCGTCAAAATATTCTCAATCATACCTTCCAATCGCTTGTTCTCCGATAAGGCGCCGGTCAGTAGTTCTTGTTTTTTACTTTCAGGAAGATCGGTTCGCTTTACCAATGTTTGGAGGTAAAGCTTATTGGTTGCTAGAGGTGTTTTTAATTCGTGTGTTACTGATAGTAAGAAGTTATTCTGCCGCTTTGAAAGTGCGATATCTTTTTGAATGGATTTTCTGATTTTCCACAACCCGAAGAGAAGAATAAGAAAGAATACACTCCCTTCCCCTACAATCATGAGCGCCCTTCTTTGTGATTGATCTTGTGTTGCCGCTAACTCGTCAGAAAGTTGAATCAAATGAAATCCCCACCAAACGAACTGGAGTACTACGTAAGCACTCAACACATAAAAAAATATGGCGGTTTGTCGTTTCACACGTTAATAGGCTCTGTTTTTATTCCCATCGATATAATTCATAAATGCGCGATTCACCACTTTATTACCACCAGGAGTTGGGTAATTACCTGTGAAATACCAATCACCCGTGTTGTTTGGACATGCTTTATGTAAATTATCAACGGTTTGATACACTATTTTGACCTCCGCCTTAATGTCGACGGGTTTAAGCAATTCAGCAATCTTAGCAGAAATATCATCATCCGTAAACGGCTCATATATGGCTTTTACATGATTGCGAATCTGCTCTTTAGGAACGTGCTCTTGCTCCTTACATTTGCGATAAACTTCATCGATAATGTAGGCTTTCCCCGATTCTCTCAGCAATTCAATCGCCGCTTCAAAAGCAATAAAATCGGACATACGTGCCATATCAATTCCATAGCAATCAGGGAAGCGAATTTGTGGAGCTGAAGAAACCACTACAATCCGCTTAGGATCTAAGCGATCTAAAATTTTTAAAATAGATTGTTTTAATGTTGTTCCACGCACTATGCTGTCGTCAATCACCACCAAGTTATCTTTATCTCTTTCAACCGTTCCATAGGTAATATCGTATACGTGAGCAACCATGTCATCTCTAGAATCATCTTGCGTAATGAACGTCCGCAATTTAGCATCCTTAATGGCAATTTTTTCAAAACGCGCCCGACGTGATAGGATTTTGGTTATTTCTTCATCCGTAGGATGAGAAAGTGACTTAATTGCTTGAATTTTTTCTTGATTCATGAAATCTTCCAGCCCTTTCATCATTCCATAGAAGGACATTTCGGCTGTATTCGGAATAAATGAAAAAACCGATTGATCGAGTTCATTGTCAATAGCTGTTATGATCTGAGGAACCAATAAATCACCCAAAATCTTCCGTTCATTATAGATATCATGATCATTCCCGCGGGAGAAATAAATCCGTTCAAACGAACAAGCTGCCCGCTCCAATGGATCATTAATCAACGTCTCCTTCACTACTCCGTTCTTACGAATAATCAGGGCATGACCGGGTGTTAACTCTTTAATATCTTCTTTCTTAAGATTAAACGCTGTTTGAATTACTGGACGTTCAGAGGTAACGACACAAATCTCCTCGTCTTCATACCAAAATGCAGGTCGAATTCCCGACGGATCTCTTAATACAAATGCATCTCCATGTCCAAATAATCCAGCCATCGCATAGCCACCATCCCAGTCTTCTGAGGCACGCTTTAAAATCGTTGGAATATCAATATTCTCAACAATTTTTCCAGTAATCTCTTTGTTATTGTACCCTTTCGCTTTATATTCTTTTACCAATCGTTCATTCTCTTCATCTAAGAAGTGACCAATTTTTTCAAGTACAGTAACGGTATCCGACTTCTCTTTTGGATGCTGACCAATGTTTAAAAGTACATCAAACAACTCATCTACATTCGTCAAGTTGAAGTTTCCTGCAACTACAAGATTTCGCGTCATCCAATTATTTTGACGAAGAAACGGGTGACAACTTTCAATGCTATTTTTACCGAATGTTCCATAGCGTAAATGCCCTAAGAAAAGTTCACCTGTAAACCCTGCGTTTTTCTTGAGGTATTCCACATCTCTCAATTTCGAAGGATCTGCCTTTTCAATTTCCTTGAAGCGTGCATTAATGTGGGTGAAAATTTCCTGCAGCGGTTTAGAATCAATGGAGCGAGAGCGCGAAATGTAGCGTTCTCCTGGACTCATGTCTAATTTGATGTTGGCAACCCCCGCACCATCTTGTCCACGGTTATGTTGCTTCTCCATGAGCAGATACAACTTGTTCAACCCGTAAAACGACGTTCCATACTTATCCAAATAAAACTCGAGGGGTTTCTTCAATCGTAATAGTGCTATTCCGCACTCGTGCTTTATTGCATCACTCATGGACGTAAGGGTTTAAATGTGATACAAATTTAAGGATTTTAATGGATAGTTTTTAGACGAAAGTCGAAACTTAAGGACTCAGACCATGTGCAGCATATGCTATAGCTTTTCAATAATCCTATTCCAGTTGTTCTAGTTGCACATCTTAGAGTACAAATTCGTTGTATTTCTGGGTCATCTCGTAAATAAACTAAACCTGTTCACTTTTGGTTGTCCTTTTGCACCTAACACATCCTGTTTCCGATTTGGGAAATAGACATTCAATTCTTCATACCACATTTTAAACGAAGGATTTTGTAGATAATAGGGAAGTAACCATTTATAATAAATCTTTTCTGTAATCGGAAAAAATTGTCCATCTGGTAGTTCAACCGCATAAATTTCCCAATCTACCTCTAACTCACAATCAAACAATTTAACCGTGCCGTCCAAAATTACTGGATAAGGATAACAGTCGCGCTCTAGCGATTGGTAGCTGCGTATGATATAGTGTTTGCGACGTTTTTTGACTTCCTTCAATTGACACGCTGTAAACGTCGTTAGCCGCTTATCGCGACTTCTAATTCCCACCTCTATCGGATTATTTACTCGGTCAAATATTTTGTACGCAATTTTAATGTTTCCGTAGAGGGTATCATTTTCTTGAGTGATGAGAAAATCTTGACTATGCGAATGATTTATTAAAAAAACGGTTGTTAAAAGTAGTTTAAAACAAGCCCCCTTGAATTCCGTTGAATGTTTTTCCCAAATGTTCATATGCCAAAGGAGTTACTTTTCGACCACGTTGTGTGCGCGTGATATATCCCTCTTGAATCAAAAAAGGTTCGTAAACTTCTTCGATTGTTCCAGCGTTTTCACCCACTGCTGTAGCTAATGTGGTTAACCCTACTGGGCCACCTCCAAACTTATCAATAAGTGCTGTTAAGATACGATTGTCCATTTCGTCTAATCCGTTCTTATCAACATTTAGAGCTTCTAGGGCCACGTTGGTAATGTTGACATCTATGGTACCTGAGCCTTTAATTTGAGCAAAGTCTCTCACCCTTCGTAATAATGCATTGGCAATTCGAGGTGTTCCACGACTTCTACTTGCAATTTCGTAAGCTGCATCTTCCTTGATGGGCACATCTAACAGACCGGCTGAACGCTCCACAATAGAAGTAAGCGTCTTTGCATTATAGTATTGCAAACGCGCATTAATACCGAAACGTGCACGAAGCGGTGCTGTCAACAATCCTGAGCGCGTAGTTGCACCGATAAGCGTAAATGGATTCAACGCAATTTGCACAGTTCGTGCATTTGGTCCAGAATCAATCATGATATCAATCACAAAATCCTCCATGGCGGAATACAAGTACTCCTCAATCACAGGACTTAACCTATGAATCTCGTCGATAAACAAGACATCTCCTTCATCGAGGTTGGTCAATAAACCAGCTAAATCTCCTGGTTTATCCAGAACTGGTCCTGAGGTGACCTTAAAACCAACGCTAAGTTCATTTGCAATAATATTCGCCAGGGTTGTTTTACCGAGTCCGGGAGGACCGTGCAAGAGGACGTGGTCCAATGGTTCATTCCTGAGCTTTGTAGCTTGTACAAAAATTTCCAAATTCTCAATTACCTTTTTCTGACCAGTAAAGTCGTCGAAACTCTTCGGTCGCAACACTTTATCCAGTTCCACATCTGGATGTAAACTCTCTTCACGGTAATCGAAATCTTCTTCTTCCACGGAATCCACTTTAATTCCCTCAAAAATAAAAAAAAGCCCTATCAAATAGTAGGGCTTTTCGATATCTTATTAACTATTTACTAATGCTCTTCTTCACCTTCCATTAACGGAGTGATTTGCGAAACAAAATCTTCTTCCATTCCAGGCTTAGAATAATCATATGGCCATCTGTGCACAGTTGGCAATGCACCCGGCCAGTTACCATGAACATGCTTCACCGGTGTAGTCCATTCAAGTGTACTTGATCTCCAAGGGTTTTGAGGAGCAACTTGTCCTCTAAAAATACTGTAGAAGAAGTTAAACAAGAACACCGCTTGACCCAGTGCCGACAATATGGCAAAAACAGATATAATTACATTAAGATCTAACATCATTTCGTAAGAGTTTGAATTAAACCCTTCATAAACCGAGTAATCATAATATCTACGAGGCGCTCCTGCAAGACCAACAAAGTGCATTGGGAAGAACACACCGTATGCTCCGACAATTGTAATCCAGAAATGAACATACCCTAAACGGCTATTCATCATTTTTCCAAACATTTTAGGGAACCAGTGATAGATTCCAGCGAACATACCAAAAATTGCTGACATACCCATTACAATATGGAAGTGAGCCACCACGAAATACGTATCGTGCACAGCGATATCCAGCGCCGAATCGGCTAAGATAATTCCTGTTACACCTCCAGTAATAAACGTTGAAACTAACCCTATTGCGAACAACATGGCAGGAGTATATACAATTGATCCTTTCCAAAGGGTCGTTAAGTAGTTAAATACTTTTACAGCAGAAGGAATTGCAATCAATAATGTAGTAAATACAAAGACACTTCCTAAGAAAGGGTTCATACCCGTTACGAACATGTGGTGACCCCATACGATGAAGGATAAGAAACCAATTGCCAGGATAGATCCAATCATTGCACGGTATCCAAAGATAGGTTTGCGCGAGTTCGTAGAAATAATCTCAGAAGACAAACCTAATGCAGGAAGTAATACGATATATACTTCAGGGTGACCCAAGAACCAGAATAAATGCTGGTATAAAATCGGTGATCCACCTACATTGTCCAACATCTCACCTCCCACGACTATGTCACTTAGGTAAAACGAAGTTCCCAATGAACGATCCATCAACAACAACAAGGCTGCAGAAAGAAGCACTGGGAAAGATAAGACACCAAGAATAGCCGTTACTAAAAATGCCCAAATTGTTAATGGCATTCTTGTCATTTTCATCCCTTTCGTACGTAAATTTAATACAGTTACGATATAATTTAACGACCCGATTAACGACGATGCGATAAAGATCGCCATTGACACCAACCACAAGGTCATTCCTAAACCAGAACCAGACACCGCTTGAGGTAATGCAGATAATGGTGGATAAATCGTCCAACCTGCCATCGCTGGTCCTGTTTCAATAAATAAAGAAACAAGCATGATAATAGAAGACATGAAGAACAACCAATATGAAATCATATTTAAGAAACCTGACGCCATATCACGCGCACCAATTTGCAATGGAATAAGTAAGTTGGAAAAGGTTCCTGATAAACCACCAGTTAATACAAAGAAAACCATGATTGTACCGTGAATCGTTACTAAACCAAGGTACATGTCTTGGCTCAAGATACCATCCGGAGCCCATCTATCACCTAAAAAGGCATTCAAGAAGTCAGAAGATTCACCGGGCCAAGCCAACTGAATTCTAAAAAAGATTGAAAGCATCATGGCTACAATTCCCATGAAAACCGCAGTCATTAAAAACTGCTTACCAATCATCTTATGGTCTTGGCTAAAGATATACTTTGAAACAAAGCTTTCTTCGTGGTGATCATGTCCGTGATGTCCGTCGTGCGCTAAAGCTGCCATGTTTATTATTTTAATTTTATTAAAGTACTAGTTAATTATTGTGCTACTGTCGCTGCGATTGCTTGATATTTTTCAAGAAGTTCTGCTTCTTTAGCAGCTCTTTCTTTATCATCAAAATTCAACCAAGCAGACCCATCATATGTTGTTTTCGTTTTTTGCCAGTTCAAATACTCCTCTGGACCTAAAACAGTAACTGCCATTTTCATTTTGTAGTGTGAACCACCACAAATCTTGTTACACATCAACACATATTCAAACTTCTCGTCTTCCATGATATCTTTCATCTCAGATGTTGTATAAATTGGTTGAAGTTTAAAGTAAGTAGTCATACCTGGAACAGTATTCATTTGAGCTCTGAAATGTGGGAAATATGCACTGTGAATTACATCTTTTGAACGCATTGCAAAGTTATACTTCTGACCTACCAACAACACTAAGCTGTCACCCAAGATTACGTCATCATTCACTAAATCATCGATAGAGTCATTGTACGTCAATGCCATTTGCTCTAATAAGCGCACCATTCTTTCTTTTCGAGATAGTTCAATTTGCAATTTCTTGCGATCAGCCTGAGCCATGATTACTGACTCGTCGTTCAACTTGTCCTCGATCATTTGAATTCCTTCTTCACCTGGACCACCAACTAACATCTTCTGTAAAGATAATTCGATGTTTTCACGTGTCTTCAATGCATATTGATTATCCGCTGTAGTCAATTTGTAATCAAATTCCCCTAACACATTGTTCATCCCTGCATAACGCGCAGTCCAACCGAACTGATAGCTAAACAATTCTACATTTTCTGCTTCTGGATCAGCCTCACCGGTAATGTCGTTCCAAGTTCTCAATCCAAGGATAATGATTACCGCCAATACAGCCGCTGGAATTACTGTCCAAATCATCTCCAACTTGTTGTTGTGTGGATAATAGAACGCTTTAACACCAGGACGCTTTACATATTTCCATGCAAATCCGAACAACAATGTATTCGTTAAAAAGAATACTGCGATGATAATGATAAAGTTTAGGTTTAATAACCAATCTGTTTCAACACCATGCGTAGATGCCGCAGGACCCATTCCAGTATATCCATACTTGAGCATCAACCAAATAAATGATGCATAAAAGAAGATCATAAAGGCGAGCATCATGTTTGCATTGAAGATATTATCGCGATGCGGAATATCCTCTTCTCTTCTTCCAGAATGCTTGGCGGTTAATTCATTTACTCTAACAAGCTGCGCAATCGCGATTACTCCTAGAATGATTACCAATAATATTATTAATTTACTTCCCATCTCTCTGTAGTTATTCTTTTACTAAAACTCTTATTAAATTTCGTGATGTAAAGACTCATCCAAGTACGGATGGTATTTCGGTGTAAGTGGAGCCTTTGCCAAATTCGACAATACCACTTTCACGAATAAGCCTAAAAACACCAACGCCATTCCAATTTCCAATGTACCGAATGTTGCTGTTGGACCCATAGAACCACCCATCACCATCACCCAAACATCCGTCCAGTGACCCGCCAAAATAATGAGCCCTACGAATGTTAATATTCCAGCATGTCTTTTTGCGTCTCGTGACATTAAAATAAGCATTGGAAATGCAAAGTTAATAAAGAACATTCCAAAATAAATTCCTTTAAAGTGCTCGATACGCATTAAATAATAAGTTGTCTCCTCTGGGATATTCGCATACCAGATCAGCATGTACTGAGAGAACCACATATACGACCATAAGAAGGATGTAGCGAACGTCCATTTCCCTAAGTCATGAATGTGACTTTCATTCACTTTTGGCAAATAACCGAGCTTTTTCAAGTATAAAACAGTAATCACCATTACTGTCATAGCGCTACACCATGCACCTGCGAACACGTACCATCCAAATAATGTCGAGAACCAGTGAACATCAATTGACATGATCCAGTCCCAAGTAGATGTTGAACTAAATACAGCAAAGAACACTAGGAACAATGCTCCTTTTTTATAATTCGTAAAGTGGATTCCTACCGCCCCTTCTGGATTATTGTCTTGCTCTAATGATCGTTGTCTGAAACCTCTCATGAACAAGTAGTATACTGCCATATAAATAACAGTTCTAATCCAGAAAAATGTAATGTTCAGGTAAGCACCTTTTCCAGCCGCCAATTCGTCATAGTGTGAACCACCTTCTTGCATTACTTCTGCATCCATCCATTGGTAGATGTGTGCGCCACTCATAAAAGAAAGCGTTAAGAAAGTAATTAATAAGAACCCCATTCCGTAAGGTAGGAAACCAGCAATTGCCTCAATTACACGTTTTACTGCAACAAACCATCCCGTTTCAGTAGCATATTGTAATGCCATAAAAAACAATGCACTAATACCAATCGCGAAATAGAAGAAACTATTTACGAGTAAATTGGCTAAAAACTTCTGACCAAGATGACTCTCTTGTCCTTCACCAGGCATTGCCATAAACACTCCTAGTGCAGTAAAGACAACACCAACTACCATTAAAACAGTAGTTAACATTTTGGCTTTATTTGATACTTGAAATTCCATTCTGTCTTCTAATTTTCCGATTTATACTTATTCTCCGATCGTTTCTGTCATTGCGGTTGAATCTGCAGCCTCTACTTCCATCACTGGCTCTTCACCATATCCGTCGAATCTAAACTTGTTCACGTAGTGTACGAGCGTCCAAATTTCTTCTTTATTCAATAGCATAGCGTGTGCTCCCATGGCTCCTTTTCCATAATAAATGGAGTAGAAAACTTGACCATCACCCAACTCCGTTAAGTTCTTATAGTTAGGCACACCAGCATAAGCACCGCTCTTCACCATTGGGCCTTCACCATCACCTTTTTCGCCGTGACAATGAGCACACATTGAAGTGTAAAGTTTTTTACCTTTTCCAAAAATCGCATCCTTATTGTCGGCGGTCAATGAAATTGGGTTTTTATCTGCTTTCGCTTTGATATATTCTACATCCAAACTGTCGCTTAGTCTCCAACCTTCGCTCGCGTTTAACCCGTGCGATAAAGCAGCAGCGCTACTCGCCAATCGGTGGTAAGGCAACATCATTGCTACTTTCGCAGAATCCGAACCATAAAATGGAATCGAATAATTCGGTGGGCGCATCGCACTTTGTTGAGACTTTAATTCAACGTGTTCTTTATTTCTAAATTCTCCGTAATCCACATAAGGCTCAATGGCTGGCGAGCGATACATATCAGGTGTATATTCTAATCCTGGAGAATCTGCATCTGAAATACAAGATGAAAGCGAGACTACTCCAGCTATTACAGCTGTTACGTATAGGGATATTGCCTTAAAATTTTTCTTCATGGCAAATTATTTAATTTCTTTTTGATCAATTTCTACTATTCCTGTGTCTTTCAACATCGCTTCTAACTGCTCAGCAGAGAAGTTATGATTTTCAGACAATCTCAATTCCATAACAAACTTGTCATCCGTTGTACGTGGATCTGGGTTTTGAGCAGGCATTCCTGGTAACGTCTTATTTCTTAACAAATAAGTTATTGCCATACCGTGCGCAGCACATAAAACTGTGAACTCAAAAGAGATAGGAACGAACGCCAAAAAGTTTTCTAAGTAACTAAAACTTGGTTTACCACCTATATTCATCGGCCAATCCTGAATCATGAAATAATTCATCCCTATCGTAGCCAACATCAAACCAGTGATTCCGTACAAGAATGCCATAATTCCTAGTCGTGTATTCTTAACTCCAATAATTGGATCAATCCCGTGAATTGGAAATGGAGAAAACACTTCTGTAACCTTCACTCCTTTAGATACCAACTTCTTTGCGCCTTCTTTCAGCACATCGTCGTCGTCATACATCGCATAAATTACTGTATCTGCCATGTCCTTATTAATTTTCGTTGTTATTCAATAAATTATTTGCTTGACCTGCCCAATCATCTTTGACTGCGCGACCACGTAAGTCAATCAACTCATCCAACAAATCATACTCTGCATTCGTCATTTTCGCAATTTGAGAAAATGTATAGATTCCGATTTCATTCAATTTTGTTTCAATTGCTGGACCTAAGCCGTTCAATAATTTCAAATCATCCTTATCATCCGCATTAGCTTTACCTACTGCTGACAATAAAACTTCTATTTTTCCATCGACTGGAGCTTCGGCTGGTGCCTCCGCTTTTGCTTCCTCAGCAGCCTTTTCTTCTACATGAGTCGTTTCATGACCATGCGCGTGATGACCATGATCATCATGTGACACCTTAAACGCTAAATGTTGGTCTGCTAATGAGTATGCAGGAGAGTGTGCCTCGTCATTTTTAAACGACTCTCCAGAAGATTTAAGAATTGTTTTTACTTCGTTCAACGCCAATACTGGGAAGAAACGAGCAAACAACAAGAAGAATACGAAGAATAAACCGATTGTTCCGATAAAAACACCGATATCGATGTGCGTTGGGTAGAACATGCTCCAGGAAGAAGGCAAGTAATCTCTGTGAAGCGAAGTCACGATAATTACAAAACGTTCAAACCACATTCCTATGTTTACTACAATCGAAATAAAGAATGAGAACATTATGCTTGTACGTAATTTCTTAAACCACATAAATTGCGGAGAAAACACGTTACAGCTCATCATCATCCAATAAGCCCAAGC
>JALQTG010000285.1 GCA_023264075.1 Crocinitomicaceae bacterium | reverse complement strand
AAGGAACAATATGTGAGAAATAAGAAAGGTCTGTGTTTACATTAAATCCTATTCCATGCATCGTTACCCATCGGGAGGACTTTACGCCCATCGCACAAATTTTTCTTGCTTTAGATGTCTTAGGCTCAATCCAAACGCCGGTGAACCCTTCTTGTCGTCCACCAACAACACCATAGTCCGCGATCGTCCGAATTACGGCTTCTTCTAAATAACGCATGTACTTATGGATGTCTGTGAAGAAATACTCTAAATCAAAAATGGGATAGGCCACCAATTGCCCCGGGCCATGGTAAGTAATGTCTCCTCCTCTATTAATTTTATAATACGTAGCGCCCAACGCCAATAGTTCATCTCCTTGAACTAAAAGATGCCTTTCTTTTCCACTTTTTCCAAGCGTGTACACATGGGGGTGCTCACAAAACAACAAGTAGTTTCGGGGGCTTTCTTCCGTCTCTCCGTTGCGTTTTTGAATCTTCAGCTGAATAGACTCGGCAAATAGTTTTTCTTGATACTCCCAAGCCTCTTTATAGTCAATTTTGCCCAGGTCTTGAAAATTTACCCCTGTCATAAATTAGAGTTTGCTTAATTGATCTTTCAGGTAATCTATTACCTTAATATCAATAGGGTCCGCGTTATTGAGTTCGGCTAAAAAAAGTGAGGCCCAATCTACAATGTGAATAAAATAAAATGACTCTTCAAATAAGTTTTCTCCTGCTCCGTCGATTAACATACAATGGGGGGTGTGTTGCAAAACGGTATCTCGTGTAATTAATAATCGCAGTTTATTTCGCTCCGAAATAAATTTAGACACAAAGAAAACTGCTGCATGCGATGGTTTTCCACCTCCCCATCCAACTAGCTCATTATGATTCATTTCTGGAATTACATGGTGCCAACACAGTTGCTTTGAGTTCTCATTGAACTGTTGCCGCGCTCGAACGATTACCGCCTCATAATTCGATGTAGAATATAATATTAGTTGCTTTTCGCGTGCAAACGCAGCCAGCTTTTTTGCCTCTTCCTTAATTTTTACTAATTCCTTATTTAACAAATTTCGACACTTATCAATCTTCGTTAAAGCATCTGCGGGAATAATTCGAGCATTTGATAAAATGTTCACCAATTGAACAACTGAAAAGGCCAACATCGTCCTTGGCGGGTTCCCTCCAGGGACTTTTACAACATGAAATGCATGTTCCAGACAAAACTTATAGAGCTCCCCTCCAGAGCATACCCCGACTATTTTCGCACCTAATTTCGCGGCTTTCTGGACCGCAGTCATAGTTTCCTCTGTATTGCCTGAATACGAAGAAGCAATAAATAGTGTTTTTCCAGAAATAAAACCAGGAATATCGTAGTCTTGAACCAAATAAATCGGTGCCTTGGATTGCTCAGAGAACCATTGAGCAACCATCTTCCCGCCTATTCCGGAGCCCCCCATTCCACAAATCACCACGTTGGTAAACGAATATTCCTTGAGACCAGAGAGCTCTGCAGATCGCGCAATTTCGAGTGCTTCTGAAATATGTCTTGGGAATTGGGCTACAAGTTTTTCCATGCGTTAAATGAGTTTTTTACTGAAAAAATAAATTGTACTCGGCTACATAAATTTGGTTACGAAATTCGCTAAAAAAACGACTCTAAAAAAGAAAGGCACGCTTTATTTTAAAACGTGCCTCCCTATTATTGTGAATTAGTTCTACATTTTAGAAATTTTGTAGGTAACAAACTCTGTTGGTGTAGATAATGTTAATTGGTAGATGCCTGTCGCGAAAGAGGTTGTAGTAAGTTTTAATTGAGATGCATTACTTTCCTCTAGTTCAAACACGAGCTTTCCACTTGCATCGTACAAACTTAAAGCCACTTTTTCAAGTACTGTGCTAAACACAACGTTTAACTCATCGCTCACCGGGTTTGGATAAAGCATTAACCCATTCAGCCCACCATTGTTTTCTAACCCAACATTGTCTTGAACAGTTACCTCAACCTGACATGCGGCAGTATTACCACAATCGTCCGTAACAACTACTTGAACTGTATTCAATCCAACGCTTAACGGTGTGCCAGCAGGTGGGGTTTGTGTTATTGTCAAGTTGTTTGTGCAGTTATCCGTTGCTGTTACAGTCGATGTATAATCTGGACAATTCACCCCAGTCGTCGTAAACAACTCGTCGGTAGTTTGATTACACGTGATTACTGGATCTGTGTTGTCATTTACCGTAATTGTTTGTGTAACAGTAGTGCTGTTTCCGCAGTCGTCCGTAATAGTCCAAGTTCTCGTGATAGCAACTGGGCATGTACCACTAGTTGCATCTGCATAGGTAATCACGGTTGAACCCGCACAAGATGTAATCGCAGCAAGTTGTCCAGTGTTGGTTGGGTCCGTTGATTCGTCACACTCAATTGTTGTATTTGCTGGTACATTAGTGATTGTGATTCCATTATCATTGATAATTGTTAGCACGATAGAACAAGAGTTCGAATTACCACATTCATCAACAGCAGTAATTGTAATAGTATGTGTTCCTGGGGCTAGGGCCGTTCCTGCAGTTGGAGATTGCGTAATTGTCATATCACCTGTTGCAGAACAGTTGTCAGAAATAGTTGCTCCTCCCAAATAGTTAGGAACTTGTGCTGAACCAGTGGATGTGTTTAATTGATCAGTTGACTGGCCGCACACCACAACTGGAACGGTATTATCAGCAACCGTAATTATTTGTACAAGTGTTTCAGTATTACCACAGTTGTCTGTCGCTGTCCATGTACGTTCGATAGTATATGAATTCGCACAAGCACCCGCTGTGATTACATCATTTGACGCAATAACCAAACCTCCAGTTGCACATGAAGTCGTTGCCGTGAATTGGCCTGTATTTCCAGGCGCCGTAGACTCATCACATTCAATTGTAACATTAGCTGGTGAGTTCGTCACTGTAATCACTTCGTTGTTGTTTACTGTAACACTTATCGTACAGCTACCAACATTTCCACACTCGTCAACCGATTCAATTGTTACAGTATAGCTTCCAGCAGTCAAAATTGTACCTGCTGAAGGCGTTTGTGTAGTCACCAGGGATCCATTTGCGCTACAATTATCGCTAATTGTTGCGCCAGGAATGTAGTTTGGAAGAGCAACTGATCCACCAGCAGTGTTAATTACGTCTGTAGCAACTCCGCATGATACAACTGGTGCAGTATTATCCTCTACCGTAATCGTTTGCACATGTGTTTCGTTTCCACCACATCCATCTGTTACCGTCCATGTTCTCTCAATTGTATAAGCATTTGCACACGAGCCAGCTGTAATAACATCAGTATATGCAATAGTTTCACCTCCAGCACATCCCGTAGAAGCAGTCAATTGACCCGTATTTGCTGGGTCCGTTGAAGCATCACATTCTATTGTTACATCTGCAGGTGCATTTGTAATTGTTAATGCTGAAATACTTCCTGAAATGTTAATCGCATCAATTGCAACATAAAATTGATCAGGATCACTTGAACAATGCCAACCAAAATAATATGTTCCTGATGCTGGCACTGTAAAATTAATTACCTCTTCGACCCATGTGTTATCTTGAATAGCATTCAATTGTTGAAGGTTAGAGGTCATGCCAAGTGGATCTTGAGATTGACCTATAAATACACCCAGATTCTCTGGATAATTAGCATCTGTTATTCTCCAATAAGAAAGTGTGTAATCTACCCCTGCTAAAAGATCAAAACAACCCGATATTAACCAATCATTTCCTCCGGTAACGGCGTCTGTATTATACTGATAAAGCGCAGCATTGTTCCCGTTTTGAGCCCCAAACGCTGTTCCTGATAAGTCGTAAATTCCCCATGGAAATGAATCTCCATTAGAATCGTAAACCACCCATTGAGAAAGGTCTTCACCTGTTTCAAAACTCATCGTATAATTCGTTGAAACCGGATCTGAACAAACAATTTCAATCACCTCAATGTAATCCGTTTTAGTTTCTGTGTCTGAACCAAACGAATTAGAAGCAGTTAAACTCACCGTATAAAAACCTGGCGTTGTAAACAAGACTTGTGGGTTTTGAGATGTGCTAGTTGTTGCATTTGTAAATTCCCATTCTACTGTATTGATTCCTGGCGTAATTGTCCAAGACCATGTATCGGGAACACCTGAAGTTAAGTCTGTAAACTGAACAATTGTACCCTCTAATACTGACGTTTGGTTCGCCACAAAATCAGCAACAGGCAATGCCGGGGCAGAACAAGGGTCGTCAGAGCCGTCAATGACTAAAGCCCCTGTATTTCCTGGATCAAGAAACGGCTTTAATTGTTCCGTAGTAGGTGCTCCATTTGATTGCCAGTGATACGACATTTTACCATACTGATCGGGGTTGTTTGGCGTATTACAAAATGAAGATCCTCCTGTTAGTGTCCCCATAATTCTCCCGTTGTTGCGGAATATTGGACTACCTGAAGACCCGCCTTCGGTTACTCCATGTCCGTTAGCTGTAGCCGTCCACGTAACTCTCCAATGAGAGCCTGTTGCAGAACCCCATTGAGTAGTGATGAGGTTTGACGAATAAGTTGAAATCTTTTTGATGTCTCCCGCTGGATGGTGAATACTCACCCCTTGATTAGACGTGATATTATTCGCATCCCAACCATTCCAACGTGCGTTGTATGATTTTAAGGTGTTTACCGTAGTTGCTTCATTGGCCAAAGAACCCAATTGAAGGAGTAAAAAGTCAGATCCTGAGTTTCCACCGCCATCGTTTGAGTCAGAAATTTTTACACAACCCGTAATCGTGGAAGTAGCCAACGATCCTTGTGTCGCAGGGTTCGTGCAGCCTGGAGCTTCATAGTTAAAATAAAAAACCCACTGATTAAAGTTAGCCGCAGAAGCACCGTCTCCACAATGTAACGCAGTTAAAAAATACGGCTTACAATCTTGTGCTGTATTATTTACAAGAGAACCCGTACACCAACCTCCCGAACCACCAACAACAACGAAAATTCGCGCAACACCTCTACTTTCATCCAACCAGTTATCTCCTTCTGGAGAGCAATTTACATTCACTTGACACGGATCAGAATCTCCAAAATCTTTTTCTATCATTGGGTTACCTGATTCTCTATATACATAAAACACTTGGTCAATTGTTGCTTGAACTGACTCAATAGAATTTGCTGGTTCAGTGAATTCCAAGACGATTTCATCGCCATATACCATTGGCAACATAAAACTGTTGTCCTCTCGGTTGTCCTGAGAGGAATAGCTTTTTGAAAAATGCCACTGCCCTGTGTTGAACGCTCTAAAAGTAGCTCCTTGAGGTAAATGAAAGTTAGTGAACGATATGGCTAGCGCCTCCGCTCCTGAACTCTTCACCTTCATACGAAGCACTTTACTTCCATCCGAGAGCGTTTTCCAAGTAGCGATAGAGTTAATGTCGGCACTTGAAGTTACAGCCTCTGCAATTCTGAATAACTCACCATTGTGATCTCGAGAAATGTCTTCAGCCATTAATGCCTGCACGTCAGGAGCAGGAACTGTCAAACTCGGAACACCTTTCTTGACATCTAATTTTTCTACTACGTTTCCTGATTTAACCAAAGACAACACTTCGGTTTGGGAAAACGAAAAGAACGCGGAACTGAACAATACAGCACACGTCAGCAACCTAATTGAGTAAAGCTTCATGGGATATTTTATTATTTTAGCCTTACAAAGTTATTATTTTACAACAGAAAACCAAGTTCTTGTAATGAAATTTCACATTTTTGCACCATGTATAACATTCTATTAATTGAGGATGAGGAGACGCTCAATGAGGTGGTTACGATGAACCTTCAGTTGGAGGGGTATCGGGTTGAGCAAGTTTATAAAGGTTCTGACGCGCTTAGCTACAGAGATAAACTAGATGATTTTGATCTTGTTATTCTCGATGTGATGTTGCCCGATATCAGCGGTTGGGAGCTGTGTGAAAAATTTAAAGAAAAATCAACTACACCTATTCTGTTTGTGTCAGCTAAGGGAACCTCATCAGATAAAATAAAAGGACTCAAACTTGGGGCTGACGACTATTTAGCCAAACCCTTCGACTTAGAAGAATTATTACTCCGCGTTCAAGTACTTGGTAACAGAAAAGGCGCGTTTGGTAAAAAACCGACTACACTATTAATTGGAGATAAAGAAGTGAACTTGTCTACCTTCGAAGTGACACATGGAAAAAATGTTCTTGCGACACTATCAAAGCGAGAGGTAGATCTCTTAGAATTATTTTTCGAACATGAAGGAGAAGTTCTTTCAAGAGAAACTATTTTAGACATTGTTTGGGGAGTCGATAAATACCCTACTACACGCACAATTGACAATTACATTCTCCAATTTCGAAAACTATTCGAACACGACGCACGGGCGCCGAAATACTTTCATTCTATTCGAGGAGTTGGTTATAAGTTTACGCTGCGTTAGAAATTCAGGATTTTGAGTTCTGAACTCCGCACTCTGAACTCAAAAACTATTCCCTATCTTTGTTGTGATTATGAATAAAGCAAAACAATTACGATACGACACGGCATATTTGAGAATGGCAAAAAGCTGGGCGAAACTTTCCCACTGCCAACGAAAACAAGTTGGGGCACTCATTGTTAGAGACGACATGATTATCTCTGATGGTTATAATGGCACTCCTTCGGGCTTTGACAACTGTTGCGAAAATGATTTAGGGGAAACACATTGGTATGTATTGCATGCTGAAGCAAACGCTATTTTAAAAGTCGCTAAATCGACCAATAACGCAAAGGGGGCAACGCTTTATTTAACCCTTTCACCCTGCAAGGACTGTAGTAAATTAATTTTGCAAGCCGGCATTATTCGGGTTGTTTTTATACAGTTGTACAAGGATGACGCAGGGGTAAGGTTTTTAGAAGCCGCAGGCATTGAGGTTGAACAAATTGAAACTATTGATGAATAATAATTCGCTTAAATTAATTGCTCCTTTTGCTTTTGGTGTTGTGCTGATTGTAGGTATACTTATGGGTCGGTCACTTTCTACGCCATATACTCCTTCCGGAATCCAGGGTGGGCAAGAGAATATGCAAAAATTTCAAGACATCTTGAATATTCTGGATGAACAATATGTTGATTCAATAGACAGAGAGCAGTTGTTTGAGCAGACAATTTCTGAAATGCTTCATCGGTTAGACCCACATTCAAATTACATCGCGGCAAAAGACTTACAAGCGATGACCGAGTCCATCAATGGACAATTTGGAGGGGTTGGGGTACGTTTCACGATAATCCGGGACACCCTAAACATTACGAACGTAATTGAGGGCTCTCCCTCCTATTTTTCAGGCATTCAAATGTTTGACCAAATTATCGAGGTAGACGGAGAACCTATTGCTAATGTTGAGCTCACC
This sequence comes from Crocinitomicaceae bacterium, assembly GCA_023264075.1. GTDB lineage: Bacteria > Bacteroidota > Bacteroidia > Flavobacteriales_D > Crocinitomicaceae > JALQTG01. The sequence goes on along the minus strand of JALQTG010000285.1, from coordinate 4,850 downwards.
AATACTCGGGTTCAAGAATTATTAAAGGGGATCGAAGGAACTACCGTTGATGTGACTCTTCTTCGAAACGGGAAACAATTAAAGAAAACCATTACACGTGGCACTGTTCCTATTAAGTCGGTTATAGCGGCATTTATGATAACCGATGATATTGGCTACATTCGCTTAAGCCAGTTCAGTGTTGTCTCTGACCAAGAGTTTTTTGAAGCAGCTTTATTTTTAAAATCAAAAGGCATGGAAAAACTCATCTTCGACTTGCGCTATAATGGTGGTGGAGTGATGAGCTCTGCAGTAAATATTGCAGATGCCTTTCTAGAGGCTGGACTTAAAATAGTTTCTACAAAAGGAAAAAATCAGCCGGAGGAAACGCTCTACTCCCTAAAACAGCCGTTTTTAGGAGATGTCGAATTGGCTGTTATTATTAATGGAAGTTCGGCGTCTGCCAGTGAAATTGTGGCGGGAGCTATTCAAGATAATGACAGAGGAATCGTTGTTGGGCGTCGCTCGTTTGGTAAAGGTCTCGTGCAACAAGATATTAACTTAAAGGACGGAAGCAACTTACGTTTAACAATCTCTCGCTATTACACGCCAACTGGAAGAAGCATTCAACGCCCATATTCAGGAGATTATGAAGAATATGTAATGGAGGAATATAATCGTTACGAATCTGGAGAGCTATATGAAGTTGACACAACACTTTTTGCTGACTCTCTAAAATATACCACACGTGGAGGAAGAACGGTATATGGCGGAGGAGGAATCATGCCGGATGTATTTGTTCCAATTGATACGGTAGGCACCACAATGGCATTACGTAAATTTCAATATTCTACCGTAATTAGTGATTTCGCTTATGATTATGTGCGCTTCAACGGCTTAGGGTTTCCGAACTTTCAAGAGTTTTCAGCAAAGTTTATTGTTTCCGATAAACTACTGGGGCAGTTTCTTGCATATGCTAAAGAAGGGTATGAAATTACCATTGATGAACTTGATTTAGCGAAAAGTAAATCAGCTTTGAGTACAGATATTAAAGCAGAAATCGCTCGGCAAATCTGGTTGGAGGACGGTTCTTTATATATTCGGAATCAATTGGACAAAGAAGTATTGAAAGCGATTGAGGTGTTGAAATAATATTAATTGTTATAAAGCAACAACTCAATATCTTCCATCAACGTATTGACTTCACTAATACTTGTGCCATCATAGTATCCACGGATGCGCAATTCTTGGTCGACTAAAACAAAGTTGTTCGTGTGAATAAAGTCAGATCCAGCGTCTCCTAAATTCATCGCTTCTGCCGGTTTGAGAACGAAAAATGATTTTCTTGCTAAGCCGTATAATTCTTCTTTTGAACCTGTAAGAAAATGCCATTGGTCTTTTTCTGCACCATATTTTTGAGCATAGTCGTATAGAACCTGAACTGTGTCATAATCCGGGTTTACCGTAAAGCTTAAGATTTTTACCGCATCATTTCCGCGAAATTTCTCTTGAACCCGCGTCATTTGCTCCGTCATTCGAGGACAAATTGTTCCGCAGGTGGTGAAGAAGTATTCGGCGACAAACACTTTTCCTTTAATTTGCTCTAATGAAACCGTTTCTCCGTATTGATTCAACAAAGAGAAATCACCTATTCGATGCCCCATGCCGATTTGCAATAGTTCAGGATCCACCATTTCTTTTTTGACGTCTTTTGGTTGGATAATGGGGAGGTTACGAATCGACTGTTGTTCCAAGGTCATTATATAGGCAACCACAATTGCAGATACAACAAGTACAATAAACAATAGAATACGATACTTCATAGCGTAAAAATACGAATTCAAGCGACGCCTTTATATAACAAAAAGCACAAATCTAACGAACTGTATTCGTCGCTACCACTGCGGACAAGTACCACAATTATTCGTCGGTCGAACATACACTAAAAACCCAAACGCAATTTCAGGCGAAAAGTAGCCCATGATATGTGATGCATTCGTATTTCCCACTTGGTCGAGTTGAATATTACCTTGTTTTAACATTCCTCCAGAAAAAGTTGTTTGAAGAAAAAGGCGCTGGAAAAAGTCTGCGCGCAAACCCACATGGCCGGACAAACCAAAACCAGACGTTCCGCTTGTTGGGGAGTTTGTTAATCCATCATACGTGAAAATAGAGTTGCTCAATAATAGCCCTGTTCCTATTCCAGTATTTAAACTCAAGACAAATTCTCCTTTTCTAGACTGAAACAATTCTTGGGTGTGCAGAATCCCTAGTCTCAGGTAATTCAACCCTGCTTCTTGACGGTAGAAAATATTAGAACGATTAATCTTTACTTGTTCGTTATCATAAACGCCATTCCACTCGCTGTGGTTTCCTGGGGAGAACACTCCAGATAAAGAAACCGTCTGGTTATTTGCCATAAAATAATTCAGTCGGTCTACGCCAAAAGTAATCGCCCATTTTGGCTTGATGTAATGCCCCATGTGGACATTAAATTGGAATGTTTCAAATCCATCCGATCCTATGTACTTTCCTATAGACCCGTCGTTCGTATTATCCGTTCCCGCAACGTTTTCCATGGAAAAATTGTAGTTGGGTGAAACAAAGTCAATGGTGGATGCTGAGTAAGCACTGCGGTTATAGCCAAAATACATAAAGAACGTTCCTTGTCCTGCAGTGTTTACTTTTTTCTTGCGCTGCGCCAACGCTGGTAAGCAAAAAGAACTGATCAAGAGTAAAAAAAGGAGTGTCTTGGGCATCGTCTTTATCTGTTTGTTTTGCATAACGCTGAAAAGATGGGTAAAGTTACGAAAAGTACTGGATTGTGATATGCCTTATACTATTGCTTCGGCTACTGGATTGCGGGGCCACGAGTTGGAAACTCGCGGCAGCCCTTAGAGAGCTCTTTGTGATTTCCTTTGTGCGACTTTGTGCTATTCGAATAACTTAGTTTGGAAACACATGGTCATTCGAAGTCACGCAAACCTTCTACAGAAACATTATTCCCCTTGATTTGTTAACATTATCAAAATGCATTTGTGCAAATGAAAAGACATTAAATTCCTTACATTTGCTGAAGTCAAGTACATAGAAATGAGCTATTGCAACAACCTGTTTAAAAGAGAGCGATTTGAAACACGAGAAGTTACCATTGGTAAGCTAAAACTCGGAGGAAACAACCCCATTCGTGTTCAGTCGATGACGACTACTGACACCATGGATACTGAAAAATCGGTTGAGCAATCCATTCGTATGATTGATGCGGGATGTGAATTGGTTCGCTTAACGGCTCCTTCCATCAAGGAAGCAGAAAACTTAGGGAAAATCCGCGAGGAACTGACTGCTCGAGGGTATGACGCTCCGCTTGTTGCTGATATTCATTTTACACCCAACGCCGCCGAGGTTGCTGCACGAAAAGTAGAAAAAGTACGCGTTAACCCAGGAAATTACGCCGATAAGAAAAAGTTTGAAGAAATCGACTATACCGATGAAAGCTATCGAGCCGAACTCGAGCGCATCGAAGAGAAGTTTACGCCTTTAGTTTTACTGTGTAAAGCGGAAGGAACAGCCATGCGAATAGGCACGAATCACGGATCACTTTCAGATCGAATTTTAAGCCGCTACGGCGATACACCCGAAGGAATGGTAGAGTCTGCCATGGAGTTTTTACGCATCTGTCGTAAACACGATTTTCACGAGTTGGTGATTTCGATGAAGGCTAGTAATACGCTTGTTATGGTGCAAGCATATCGTTTGTTGGTGGCTGAAATGAAAAAGGCCGGAATGAATTATCCCTTACATTTAGGGGTAACCGAAGCTGGAGATGGTGAGGATGGCCGGATAAAATCAGCGGTTGGTATTGGCGCTTTGTTAGAAGATGGTTTGGGAGATACGGTACGTGTTTCGCTCACCGAAGAACCGGAAGCAGAAATTCCTGTTGCACAAAAATTGATTCATCAGTTTGATGGTGTAGCCGACTATGCTGTTGCATCGTTTGACGAGGAACTTCCTTATTCCCCCTACACTTACGCGCGACGAGAAACCCATTCTGTGTTAAACATTGGAGAGAAATCTGCACCTATTGTATTCGCGGATTTAAGTCAGGCCGAGACCATCAAACCCGCTAACTTCTTTGGGTTTGGATACAATTACTCCACAACATTGGACAAGTGGACCATGCAAGACTTAGCAGCCGATTATGTTTTTGTGGGTGATCATCACATAGATTTTGAGGTTCCAGGATTATTGGGTGTTGTTGCCAATTTTGCTACCTGGCAAAAAAATTACCACACTCAAAAACATTGTTATCCTTTTTACACAACCATTCCTCAAGAGGGGTTTGCGCACACGCAGCTAAACTTTTTGGAATGGAACGCAGAGAATTTAAGCGTTGCACCATTAAAAGCTGTCGAACACGTGGTTTTAGTATTGAATGTCCCTGCTCATGGTTACGTACAATATGCGCGGCGCTTGTTTATTGAGTTAGCACTCCAAAACATAACGATTCCTGTGATCTTACGTCACACCACTTCGACTGAGGATCAAGAGTCTTTTCAACTGCAGCAATCCACAAAAATGGGGGCATTATTTATAGATGGGTTTGGAGATGGATTGTGGTTAAACTCCACTTCTAGAATTCCACTACAACTCATCAATACTACGAGTTTTGGTATACTCCAAGCCACCCGAACACGGATTTCAAAAACAGAATACATATCTTGTCCTTCATGTGGAAGAACATTGTTTGATCTTCAAGAAACAACCGCCAAGATAAGAAAACACACGGCGCACCTCAAAGGAGTGAAGATCGGAATCATGGGTTGCATCGTAAACGGTCCTGGAGAAATGGCAGATGCAGATTACGGTTATGT
>JALQTG010000093.1 GCA_023264075.1 Crocinitomicaceae bacterium | reverse complement strand
ATAAACTCAGTACTGCCTCCACCGATGTCCATGATACAGGACGGTTTGGTGAATGAATGTACGAGTTTCACTCCTTCAAAAATGAGCTCAGCTTCGCGCAACCCATCGATGATTTCAATGTGAATTTCTGTTTTCTCTTTTACTGAGGAGCTAAATTGAATCCCATTTTTAGCTCCTCTTAAGGCAGATGTTCCAAACGCTTTTATGTGTTCCACCTTTCTTTCGTGACAAACTTGCTTAAAATGAACTAATGCGTTAACCCCACGTTCGAAAGCATCTGGAGCAATGCGGTTTTCATTGATTCCTCCCATGCCTAAACCAACAGGAATTCGTTCGTTATGGAGAAACGCGAAGCCATTTTCCTGCTTCTGAAAAATCAATAGATTAAATGTGTTTGTCCCCAAATCAATTACGGCTCCTATCATGTTAACTTATTTTAAGCCAACGAATAATTAATCGGAATTTCAACCGATGTCCAAATTGAAGAATACCGTTTTTGTAGATTCTTCCTGCAAGTCGAAACAAAATGAAACCGGCCAGAAAAATTAGAAAAAGAGAAAAATAGATTTTCCAAACATCTCCTTCGCTGAAGCCTCGGGATAATTCAATCATCATTACTACAGGAGAAGTAAAGGGAAGATACCCTAGTATTTCAGCTAATGAAGTTTGAGGATGGTAAATAACGTAGTACCCTGAAAGTATAGATAATACAAGTACAATACTAATTGGAATAATGTATTGTTGACCGTCTGATTCTGATCCCATCGCTGAACCAATCATAGCGAAGAATGACCCGTAGAAGAAATATGCCCCCAAAAAGAAAAGCACAAAAAACAGCAGCATATTGGTAAAGTGAATGTCACGGTAAACAAGGTCTACGAAATCATTGTAGTTCCGAGCAGTTAATGCAAATTTATCCAATGCTTGTTGGGCCACGTCTTGTGACATTTGCTCCACCAGTAATGTAGGGTCAAGAAGATCAGGAAAGAAGGTCTGGCGAAACAGGTACAAACCAACTCCGATTATTAGCCCCCAAAGTACAAACTGCACCAGAGCCGTAACACCTACACCGATTACTTTACCTGTGAGAAGCTGTCTCGGGTGAACACTAGCAAGTAAAACCTCTACGACACGATTGGATTTTTCGTGCGCAACACCTCTCAAAATGGTCATGCCAAATAGAAAGACAAATAGCAGTATTCCGATTCCAAAAACATATCCTACCCACGCGGCTTTATGGTTGATTTCATTTTTAGGGTCAGAGGTGTTTTTGAAAGAGAAATTCATGGACTGTTTGATTTCTCTGAATTTCGAAACCTCGAGGTCAGTAAACTGTTTCACCATGATTTCTTCAAATCGACGTTCAACGTGATAAATAAGTCTCCGCTGAATGCTTTCTGAGGGTAATTCACGATAGGAGACGATCACTTGTTTATTCGAAATAATCTTTTCATTGATTAATACAGCCAGATCATAGTCTTTAAACTGTTCGAGTGTAGCAAATTGATCGTACTCTACAAATTCATTTATGAAATGAAATGTAAATCGGGGGTCTTGTTTTGGAGCTATTTTATTCTCCATAATTTCAGTTTTGTCCATAATAAGGACGTTCCAATGCTGTTTTTCAGATCCCCCCAACGAAAAAAGGGCATAAACTAATCCAAGGACAAAAAGTGGCCCAAGTAATGCGGTTAGCAAAAAAGACCTCGAGCTAATGCGTTCTTTCAGTTCTCGTTGCGCGATAAGTTGAATTTTACGCATGTTCTACCTCCTTTCCTGCATTGATTTTTTTCATAAATACATCTTCCATGCTTGGCAGAACCTCTTGAGCACTAATGATCTTGACTGCGGGAAGAAGCGTTGTTAACAAGTCATTGAATTCATTTTCACCCCGCATTTTTAGATAAACAGTAAATGTAGTATCGTTGTGCACCTCTTTTGAAATTATCTCATACCCGGCCCAAAGTGCAGTGGCAAAAGCAATCATATTGCCTGTAAATGTAATTGAAAACACCCCTTCTTTATTTTCACTGCGAATGTCATGTATGGCGCCTTCCATTATTTTTTTTCCTTTATCAATGAGCACGGCACGATCACAAATTTCCTCCACACTTTTCATATTATGTGTAGAAAGAATGATGGTTTTACCCGCCACTCGAAAGGCATTTAGTTCAGCTCGAATTAAATCCACATTAATGGGGTCAAAACCACTAAATGGTTCGTCTAATATAAGTAGGTCAGGATCGTGAAGAACAGTGCAGATAAATTGAACTTTTTGTGCCATCCCTTTTGAAAGCTCTTCAATCCGTTTTTTGCGCCAACCCTGAATCTCAAACTTTTCTAACCAATAGTCCAACTGCTTTTGGACATCATTTTTTGGAAGTCCTCTTAATTGACCAAGGAATAACGCATGATTTTCTACAGTCATTGTTTTATAGAGGCCTCTTTCCTCTGGGAGGTAACCAATATTTTTGAGGTGCTCACTGGTCATTCGTTTTCCATTCAACGAAAGATATCCTTTGTCAGGCTCAATGATTTGATTGATTATACGGATTAGGGTAGTTTTTCCAGCACCGTTGGGACCAAGTAACCCAATAATTTGTCCAGAGGGAACATCAAAGGAAACGTCTTCCAGTACTTTTTGCCGATAATACGATTTGTATATTCCTTCGAGTTGAAGCATACCACGATTTTAGTTGGATAAATATAGTAAGAGTATTCTAAATGTGATTCTTGGACTTGAATATCCGGAACATTATCCTTCCATTTTAAGGTGATAGTTGATTTAACAGTCGTTTTTTGATTGTCCTTCCCTTTTGTTTTGTTTTTTTGACAAATAGTTTGTTTTAGAGGTTGATTCCTTTATAATTACTCTGAATTCACTTAATTTTGATGGAAATTATTTTGATACCTATGAAACTACTTATTGGATTACTCCTTGTCCTATTATTTTTCAGTGGAGCTATTGCTCAAGGGAAGCATGAGAATTCTGGCTTTTTAGCAAATGAGCGAATGCTAGAACTGGGAATGCCATTCACTACTTATTCCTCAGTGGACGGAATGGTGGCAGGAGAGAAAAAATTTATTTCAATTGCTCCTACACATGTTTTTTCTTGTTTTGGTGTTGGTTGGCAGACGGCCAATTTATCGGTTGATCCAGCTCTTTTTCGAGTAATGTATCGCACGTTAGAACCAACTGGAAGTTGGTCGGAATGGATTGAAATGGAAGGCGAAATAGCGCCAAATGAAACACCGACGGGAAAGTATTGGACAGAGGCTATTTTTACCCATAATGCAGAGAGTCACCTGGAATTAGAATTGAAGATTACTACTCCGGTTTTGGTAGAAGAAATTCAAATAGATCTCTTTGATGGGAATTATAAATCAGCAGATGATGTTGCGTTAAAAGATTACTCGAAACCTATCACATTAGTAGAAAAATCCGGCAGAAATTGTCCTGAATTTCCGCCAATGATTACTAGAGAACAATGGTGCGGAGGTTCCGCAGCGTGCAGTCAAGTATTAACACCATATACCCCTACATATATATCTCCTACACACATCGTGATTCACCATGGAGCCTCTCCAAACACCTACACGGATGGTCAAGCAGTTGTTCGATCGTATTACAATTATCATGTAAACACCCTTGGTTGGGCAGATATTGGCTACAATTATATCGTGGATAAGTATGGCAACTTTTTTCAAGGAAGACACAATCCTAATTTACCTACGACGGATGTAAGAGGGGCACATGCCGGTGCGGCAAACAATGCGTCCATTGGAATTAATTATCCAGGGAATTTAGATGTAACCCTTGCGACTCCAATTCAGATGCAACGGGTGAGTGAACTTTTAGCGTGGTGGTTTGATCACAAAGCATATGATCCGCTTTCTTCGGCTAGCATGCAAACACAAGCTTTTGGTATTCAAGTTCAACCGCGTATAACGGGTCATAGAGATATTGGAAGCACATCTTGTCCAGGAAATGATTTGCATGCCCAACTTCCGGATTTGCGGGCTGCTGCGAGACAAATAATTGATGATTGCAATAGCGTTATTGCTGACACTGATAATCCTGCCACAGAAGTTCAGGCAACCTATGATTGGCGAGGACATGACTTTTGGGCCGAATTTAATGATAGCGATAATCCAGGTGGAAGCGGTGTTGAAGATCAGTATTATCAAGTATTAGATTTTGATGGTTCAGAATGGAGGGCCAATGCACAAAATGGTTTTTTTAATGATAATTTCACGTCAACAATCCACCCGGAATGGACGATTCAAGATGGCACTTGGAGTATCAATACAGGTAGTTTATATCAAAGTGATGAACTAGTTGGGAACTCTAATGTGTATGCTTCCTTAACTCAATCGGATCAATATTCATACCTGTACCAGTGGTCAGGAATAATTGGGGGTACAGGAGCAAATCGCCGTTCCGGTCTGCATTTTTTCGCAGATAATCCTTCTCTGCCGAATCGTGGAAACTCATATTTGGCTTGGTTTCGTGCGGATGACGATGAATATCATTTGTATAAAGTTGAAAATGACGCGCTAAATCTGGTGGAAGTCGTCGCTTGGCCGATTAACACGAGTACATGGTATGATTTTAAAGTTGCGTTTGATCCACAAACAGGCCGTATAGAATCATTTATCAATAACGAGCTAGTGGGGAGTTATTTGGATCCAACACCATTCGTTTCGGGACAATATATTTCCTTGAGAAATGGAGATTCAGAAGCATATTTTGATGATTTAAAAGTGCGAAAGAGCAGGTCTTTTCAAGAAAAGGTTACTGTAGGAGATTTGGCAACGAAGGACGCGCGCTTTGAGAGTCCAAGTACAACACAAGATGCATGTCGCATAAATTCGATTGTCAAGGATGTAGCGGGAAACTGGTCGGACCAAAATGCCCGCCAAATCTATGTGGATTGGACATTGCCAACGACAAGTTCAACTACGCCTACGAATTGGCAAACACAAGATTTCCAGGTTGATTTTACAGATGAAGATAATGTAAATGGTAGTGGAGTTACTCGTAGGTTTTACCAAGTAATTGATTTTGATGGATCTGATTGGCGTGCGAATGCAGATCGTGGTTTTTTCAGTGATAACTTCGACCAGGTCAGCGGAATCCATCCAGATTGGGCGCAGGTGAGTGGTACATGGACAAATTCGAATGGCTACTTAGAGCAGACGGATGAATCACTCAGTAACACCAATATCTATGCGTACTTGAAACAAGATTTATCAAATCGCTATTTGTATAACTTTCAATTCAAATTGGATGGAGCAGGGAACAATAGGCGGGGCGGGTTCCATTATTTTTGTGACGAACCCGCGGCAACGAATCGCGGTAATTCATATTTTGTTTGGTTCCGTCAGGAGTTACAAACATTGGAGTTTTATCGCGTGAGCAATGATACCTTTTCGCAAGAGAAGGTGTATCCTGTAAATTTTCAACAAAATACATGGATGGATGTCAAAATCGTTTATGATCGAATTACGGGGGAGACATTGGTTTACATGGATGACCGACTAGTAGGAGATTGGCAAGATGACAATCCAATACAATCTGGAGACTACATTTCATTTAGAAGTGGAAATAGCAATTTGGCGATTAAAAATTTGAAAGTATACCGCACACGCTTTCCACAAGTAAATATTACTATAGGTTCTCCTGCTGAAGATATACGTTATGAAAATCAATCTCCCACGCTATTTTCAGCTAAAGTTAAGTCGATTGTGAATGATGAGGCGAATAATTTATCCGATGTTCATTTCCATAATTTATTTGTTGATTGGACTCCACCGACAGGGTTGACAAACATATCAGACGGGGCAAGTTCAGACATCGATACGTTTTATACCCCTAATTCTATTTCTGCCAATTGGGACGAAGCGATGGATGTAAATTCTGGGATTTCTCATTATATGGTTAGTGTGGGAACCACTCCAGGAGCAAGTGACATTATACCATGGAACAATGTGGGGAATATACTGAGTCACACGTACACGGGGTTGTCGTTAACTACCAACACCAATTATTTTGTAAATAGCATGGCGGTGAATGGTGCTGGTATAGAAAGCGTTGTTGTTTCTTCGGATGGACAGTACTTAGATGCGAATGCTTCCTTATCGGAGAATGAGCTTTTCCCATTTGTTCTCTTTCCGAACCCTATTCATGATGAAATTGTACTAGAATTGAATCAAGAAATTGTAGCTTTTGATGCGGTATTGTACGCAACGAGTGGCCAAGTTGTATGGAAAATGTCCGATATCCAGAACACTAATGGAATGGTTACTTTGTCACTGCCATCTCATATTTCAAGTGGGATGTACGTATTTGAGCTAAGCTCAGAAGCGCTTCAATGGAAGGTGAAAGTAGTGAAAGAATAGACATCAAAAGAGTGCATTTCGTAGCGCTGCTTGAAGACTATTTCGCTATCCAAAGATTCGGATTCAACTGATTGACTTGTCCGTCTTTTACTTCGTGAATTTCGAAGTGTGCTACAGAAATTTTTCCGTCTTTAGTAGGAAGTAAAGAACCTACGGGAGTTTTTGTTTTTACCTTGGCTCCTTTCGTTACATAGGCATCTTGAAGGTTGGAGTAGACACTTCGATAATTTCCGTGTTTCACTATCACTACTTTCCCTGCTCCTGGAATGTTAATTACACTCGTTACTTCTCCGTCGAATACAGCTCGAACAACAGCATTTTTCGGTGTACTAATATCAATCCCGTTGTTTTGTGTAAATACCCCTGGAAGCGTTGGATGGGCATTTTTTCCATAATTCACGGTAATTGTACCTTTTTCCACAGGCCATGGTAATCTCCCTTTATTCACTAAAAAGTTATTCCCTGCTAAGATGGATTCTTTGGTGTCCATAAAGGGTGCTGGAACATCGTCTTTTTTCCGTGGTTCAACGGTCGCAATATCTCCAGCTGCTTTTCGCTTGGCTTCTTCTGCTTTTCGTTTTGCTTCAGCTTCTTTTCTTGCTTTTTCGATCCGCGCTTGTTCTGCCTTTATTTCACGTTGAATTTCTGCCTGAATTTGTTGTTGAAGAACGATATTCTTTTGTTCTTGTTCCCTCAGTTCAGCTAATATTTCTTGTTCTTTGGCTTTTAATTCTAGGTAAATACGCTCTTTTTCCTTTTTAGCTGCAACAATTTCGGCACGCTCGATTCGTTTTAATTCAGCGAGCTCCAATTGTTGTTCGAGTACTGTTTCTAATTCAGTTATTTCTGCCTCCATTAACTCCATATTCTGACGGATTAAGTGTAGCTGCTTTTGTTGAATCTCAGCTAATTTTTCTAAATATAGTCTTCGTTTCATGGCTTCTTCAATCGACTTTGCACTGAAGATATACATCATTTTACCATATTTACTGCGCAGTTTATATGCGTAAAGCAGAAGGTCAGCATATTGTTGTTTTAGTTTATCAATTTCGTTCTCGAGTTCTTCTATTCGTTGCTTTTTTTGCTTTATTTTTAGTTCTGCAGCTTTTATTTGGTTGTCAATATTGGCTAATAATTGTTCTCTAAAACGCACTTGTTGGTCAATAAGCCGAACTTCTTCTAAAGATAGGTCCGTTTTCTGCTTGCTTGCTTCAAAAAGCGACTTGGTCGTTGCTATTTGTCGCTCCAATTTTTTTTGCTCGTTTTTAAGTCGATCAGATCCTTTCTGTCCAAAAGCGGAAAAGGATCCCAGTACAAATAGTATGACGACAAGTTTATTCACAGCGGATGTAATTTTCAGGTATTACGAGGAAAAGTTCGCTAGGTTCATTTATAGCCGATTTTGTATACTTTAAATCGATGTAAATGGTGTCGCGCGGCGTAAATACAGTGATGTCACTATCTAAAGGTACTGAATATCCGTTAACGAGCTCATAAGAAAAATAGTTAACCATGATTGACGTAGTATCAGCAGGACTGTCGATAATAATTCGTTTAAGCTGTTCAGTGTTATTAGACAAAAAGTAACGGATGTAAACATCGCCGGAATTATCTTTGTCGGACTTCCGTAAACTCCTCTTGTTATGTGACGAAATCACGTAATTATAGGGATCATTAATTTGATGATACTTTTCGTTAATATCCCAACCTACTGGCAATCCCAATAGAAACTCTTCAATGTTTTTGTGTTCAAAATCAATATTGAATGTTTTTTTCAGGTAGCTCATTCCTTCTTCGATATAGCAATCTCCACGCTTATCTACAATGGTCAGCGTATCTGGAGTTACCATGGTATTGTAGATAGGAATTCGAGCAAATGTAATTAGGGCATTCAAAGCACTGTCCGCCCTCATCCGTATAGATGTTTTAAACGAAATCTTTAATTCCTTGTCGCTATAACGCGAAGAAATTTTAGTGTAGAAATGTGCTGGTCTTCGTTTCGAAAGACTGTCCAGTTTTGCGATTAATACCTCGTCTTTTACTTTAGGAAGTTTCTCAGCGATTTCTGCATGTCTCGATTTTCCACAGGAGGCAATAAGCAAAAGTACCCCGGTAAATGCAATATATTTAATAATAGCGGGGCGCATAATAGGTTTTTTCGTTAATTTTCTTTGTGATCATTGTGTTTCGAGATTCTTGTTCTTGAGCTGTCTTCCAAGTCAATATTGCTTTTTCAGTATTTCCGTTTAAGAAGTAGGCATCTCCCAATAAGTCTGTTATTTCGGCTTTGTAATCCACTTTTTGAACTGCTCTTTCAAGTAAAGCGATTGCTTTTGAAAATTCCTTTTGTTTCAAGTAAACATGCGCTAATGCATTAATAAAGGCCGTATGCGTCTGATCCTCCCGAATAAAGGGCTTGAGCAGTTTCTCAGCCTTATCCAGTTGCATTTCTGCTTGTGCTAAAGAATAAGCATAAGCGCTATTGATTAGAATTGACGCTCCATCGAATTCCAATGCTTTTTCAAATTCAGATATTCCATCTTTAGTTTTCCCATAGGCAAAAGCAATTTCTCCTCTTCGCATAGCGTAGCGGGCTGTTTGAGTCGCGTCATCAATAATGAACAACTCTCCTTGATTGAGAAGGTCAGTTGCTTCGTCTAAGTTATTCATTTGGATAGCTCCTTCCGCCGCTGCGAAATACACGAAGGGTAATGAAGGGAATAGAGAAATCGCTTCAGTTGCATCCTCGTAGAGCGCTTTGTACTCTTTGTAGGCGCTTTCAATGGCCAAAACACTTGTCCAAAGTCTGAACTCAGCATTATTTTTTTCCAATGCTTTGCGATAGGATGATATGGCTTCCCTCGTTTTCCCTTGACTATTATAAACTTCCGCCCGCATCGCATGAGCTCTTGCTTCCTCTGGATGAGCGTTTACAAGGTAGTCGAGGGTTTTTATTTTCTCTACATTATAGTCGGAATTCAATTCTTCGAAGTGTTGTGTTAGAAGTAATTTATCGTGCAATTGAATATCTCCACTTGCCATTACTGCGGGTAATGATTTCATAAATGCAGCATAGTCCTTTTTTTCAATGGCATTTTTTGCAAGAATAAAATGAGCTACTCCATTTTCAGGGTCTTGTTGTACGAGTTCTTGAATAAGTGTAATTGCTTTATCCTCTTGGCGTTCACCCTCGTAATACCCAATCACTGCTTTTAATATATCGATATCCTCCGGAAATGCTTTTTTAAGTTCAAGCAACTCCTTTTCAATGAACTCGGGCTTTCCTAAGTCGCGATAGAGATCCACTTTTATCATAGTGACTTCTGGAATAGGTCCAATTTGATCCTGCATTTGATTGAATGCTTTGATGGCGCCTTCGTAATCTTGGTTGTAAAGGAGTGTTTGACCGTATGCGTATATCCACTCAACATGACGGGGCTCCCATTCAACAAGTTGTTTGAAGTTGACAGCTGCATTTTTAAAGTCTGCCTTCTCAAATTGCAAGTAGGCTATTTCCTGGGTATAGTGTCTGTTCTGGGGATCAATTTTTTGCGCAGCTAAAAAATATTCCAGCGCTTCGGCACGTAAGTTTTGACTTATTGAAATCTCTCCAAGTGCGAAAAGTACAGCATCATCTATTGGTTTTTCAGCGAGGCATTCTTTTAAAAGGCGTTTTGCTTCAGAAATATTACCACTAAATTTCAAGACTATAGCATCATGAAATTTTTCTAAATATGGATAATCTTGCTGTGAAAACACGGTTAAATCATCTTTGCCTTGATCTTGAAGAATCTGTTCAGCTGATTTTCCTTTGCGCTTTTTTTGCGCATGAAAATCGTATGGAAAACCAATTATTAAGAGGAATATGAGCGCTACTACCTTCATCAATTATTCAATAACAGAATAGTCGCCAAGACTCAAATCTTGTGCCTTTTTCAAATACTGGACGTGATTTCCAATCATAGCATCAGCGATATTACCGTGCTCGATGATGCTATTTTCTTGAACAATTGTATTCGATATGCGGCTATTGCCCACTTGAGTATGTGCTCCTAACGAAACATGAGGGCCAATAACAGAATTTATAACCCGCACTCCTTCACCAATAAAACAAGGCGGTATAATAATGGAATCTTGAATTTCTGAAGAAGGATGAATTAGTTTTTCGGCTTTATTTTTATCAAATTCTAATACGCGCTGGTTGGTGTATACTGTAACAGTTTTATTTCCACAATCCAGCCACTCGTCTACCTTCCCAGGTTTGAAGATGGTTCCTTTATCAGTTAATCTGCGCAATGCATCTGGCAGCTGGTATTCTCCTCCCTTAATGACATTATTATCGATAAGGTATTCGAGCTCAGTGCGAAGTTCCTCTCCTTTTTTAAAGTAGTAAATACCAATCATCGCCAAATCCGAAACGAACTCTTTAGGTTTTTCAACAAAGTCAACTATCCGGTCACCTTCACCTAATTTCACCACACCGAAGGCACTTGGGTCCTCAATTTGCTTGACCCATAAGATTCCATCGTCAGAAGGGTCAATTTTGAAATCTGCTCGAAACAAAGTATCCGCAAATGCTACCACAACCGGACCAGATAATTTTTCTTTTGCACATAGAACAGCATGTGCAGTACCCAACGGTTGATCTTGATAATGTATGGAACCGGTAGCTCCTAACTTTTCAGCAACGGCAATTAATTCTTGCTCTACCTCAGTACCGAAGTCTCCAATAACGAAAGCGATTTCTTCTATTGGTTCGCTACAAATCGCAGCAATATCTTCCACCAAACGATGAACGATGGGCTTCCCGCCTACAGGAACAAGTGGTTTTGGAACTGTTAATGTATGTGGTCGAAGACGAGAACCTCTTCCCGCCATAGGTACAATTACTTTCATAGATCTATTTTACGCCAGTACTTCCAAATCCCCCAGCACCTCTTTCGGTAGAGGAAAGTTCTTCTACTTCGAGGAATTCTGCTTGCTCTACTTTAGCAAAGACAAGCTGAGCGATTCGTTCACCGTCATTAATAACAAATGGTTGGTTTGAAATATTTACAAGAACAACTCCAATTTCACCACGATAATCTGCATCAATAGTTCCAGGTGTATTCAACACCGTGATTCCCTTTTTCAATGCTAACCCGCTTCTTGGGCGCACTTGTGCTTCGTATCCTACAGGAATCTCTAAAAACAACCCTGTTTGAACCAATGTGCGTTCTAGCGGCTGCAGAGTATAGGCCTTGGCCAAATTGGCGCGCAGGTCAATGCCAGCTGATGCGGCTGTTTCATATTTTGGCAAATCGTGTTGTGAACGGTTGATTACCTTTACTTTCATGGAGTATTCAATTTTACTTAATCTTCAAAAGTAGTCGTTTTTAACATTGTAAAGGTCGCAAAATCGGTGATTTTTCATTAGTGAGATGTTATTAACGTTTTTGCGCTTCGCGCAGTTGCAGGCTACAGGCGCTTTGCGCCTTTCAGGTTGCCGGTTACGTTTGTTTTGTCGTAAAAACACGTAGGGGCGGATAATTATTCGCCCCTAAAATTCAAATTAAATCTGAAACATACAGCGGTTCCAAACCTGCAACCTGCAACTGCGCGCACAGCGTTCAATGTTCAAACCAAACCTCCATTAAAAGTCATACTTATTACTTTCAATAACCCGCTGTGCAATCAATTGTCGATTGGCTTTTGGGTTAACCCCATCATATTTCGTGA
>JALQTG010000335.1 GCA_023264075.1 Crocinitomicaceae bacterium | reverse complement strand
GAAGTTAAGACTGATTGCGCTGATGGTACTGCCCTTTTGAGGGTGGGAGAGTAAGTCGACGCCACTTTTTAAAAATCCCCATACATTTTTTGTGTGGGGATTTTTTATTTATATTATTTTGTGCGCTGATGGTACTGCCCTTCAGCTGACGGATGGAAGAGTTTCAAATGTATGGATATGGAATAGAAGACACCACAGATAATTAAAAATCGGATAATTTATTAATATGCCTATAGGTAGAAAATCCGCACTTGAAAAAGGAAATGCTTCATTCGATACTCATAATCATTGAATTTGTAATTGTTGTTCTCTAAGCCGACACCAATAGATAGGGCAACAGGCGTTGAATTGATCTCTCCAAGTACCCTTAGCAATTCAATCCTATAGGCTTGAAATAGTGAGGTTTTATTCGTTGTTGACCCTCCAACAAACTGCTTTAAGGGCTTGTGAACTACTTTTAAGTCATCTATTCGAAACTTAACATATAACGTTTTGTTGATGTTTTCCGTCCCTGCTTTAAATGTATACTCAACAGGCACTTCTACTTCAAGTGGTTTGCCTAATGGGATGACAATATTATCTTGGCTAAGACTAATACGAGCTGTTAAAAGTACTATTACAATACATAGATAATTTTAGATAGTATTCTCATTCGTTGGAATTTTAATCAAATGATGTTATAAATAATTAAAAATATATTTTCTTATACTAACGCAAAACTATACACCTGTATAATTAGAAGGTGCAATCTTTTTCAACTCTTCTTTTAATGTATCGCTTACTGACAAGGTATCAATAAAATCATGCACTGTGAGTTGCGTCACTTTCTCATTTTTACGAGTAAGACCTTTCAGCGCTTCATATGGTTTTGGGAATCCTTCTCTTCTCAATATGGTCTGAATTGCCTCGGCTACAACTGCCCAATTGTTTTCTAAATCATGGGCTAAGGCGACTTCGTTTAATAAAAGTTTATCTAAACCAACGAGGGTTGATTTCATTCCTAATAGAGCATGAGCAATTGGAATACCTATATTTCTCAAAACGGTAGAATCTGTCAAGTCTCGTTGTAATCTGGAAATTGGAAGTTTAGCGGATAAGTGCTCGTAAATCGCGTTGGCAATACCCAAGTTTCCCTCCGAGTTTTCAAAGTCGATAGGATTTACTTTATGTGGCATAGCACTAGAACCGACCTCTCCTTCTTTCAATTTTTGTTTGAAATACTCCATGGAGATGTAAGTCCACATGTCCCGGTCCAAATCAATCAAAATAGTGTTGATCCGTTTCAAACAGTCAAACAACGCCGCTAAATTATCGTAGTGTTCAATTTGAGTGGTGGTTTGACTTCTGCTTAACCCAAGGGATTGCTGTACAAAGTTATTTGCGAAGTCGACCCAATTATGTTGAGGAAAAGCGACATGGTGTGCATTCAAATTTCCCGTAGCTCCACCGAATTTAGCAGAAAACGGAATTTGACGCAATTGATTTAATTGAATGGTAAGACGCTCAACAAATACATAGATTTCTTTCCCAAGTCGGGTAGGAGATGCAGGTTGACCGTGTGTTTTTGCGAGCATAGCAATGTCTTTCCAATCAGTTGCGTATCCTGTTAATTTGTTAATTACTTTTTCAAGCATGGGAATGTAAACATTCACTATAGCTTCTTTTAGTGAAAGTGGAATAGACGTATTATTGATATCTTGGGAGGTGAGTCCAAAATGAACAAATTCCAACTGCTTTTCTAACCCAAGTGCATTCATTTTATTCTTTAGGAAATACTCCACTGCCTTCACATCGTGATTGGTTACCCGCTCAGTTGCTTTTATTTCTAGGGCATCAGCTTCTGTAAAATTGGTATAGATTGCACGTAAATCTTCAAAACGGTCCTTCGGGAAGTCTTGAAGTGGAGCGATGCCTAAATTAACCAGTGCAATGAGGTATTCTACTTCGACTAGTACGCGGTATTTTATTAAGCCGAATTCTGAGAAATACTGCGCCAATTCGTCTACTTTACCTCTATATCTGCCGTCGATTGGAGAAATTGCTGTTAATTTATTCAGTTCCATAACTCGATTTCATAATGAGGTGCGAAGATACTAAATTAGTCTTAAAGTTTAAAAGTATGAAAGACCTAAACTGAAAAGAGGTTTGGTGACGAAGAAATCCATAGGTCCACTTTTTACTTTGAACTATTCCACTTTCCCGCCTGAGACTTTTTAATTAATAACTTTGTGTAATTTTGAGATTTAAATTGATTAATGAATTTTTTACGTCAGCTAGGTTTAGGTTTTCGCAATTACGGCAAAGCCATCGGTTATATCCGAACACACAAATTGTATTGGTACTTTCCGATTCCGGCGTTGTTGATGTTAGTGATTTATTTTATCGGTTCAGAGGTGTCTCACTGGCAAGCTTCGTGGGATCCTCAAAAAGGATGTTTAGAATGCGTGACGATGAACGACACCATTTGGTTCATCATTAAGCTTTTAATCAGTATATTTCTGGGACTTACCTTAATGAAATTTTCGAAGTACATTGTCGTGATTTTATTGTCGCCCTTATTTTCGATTCTATCGGAAAAAGTAGAGAAGGAGTTAACAGGTAATAAATATCCTTTCAGCCTCCAACAAACCATTCACGATGTTAAGCGAGGTGTGCGGATTGCTTTGCGAAATATCATGTGGGAATATATTTTTCTGTCCATCATATTGTTGGTTACTTTTTTCGGATGGGAGAATCCGACATCATCCCCCATATTTTACCTAACGTATTTCATCGCCTTTTTTTATTATGGGTTTAGTTTTATTGATTACATCAACGAACGACGAAGACTAGATATTGATCAAAGTATACATTTTATGCGGAATCATCGAGGCTTGGCGATAGCTATAGGAAGCGTCTATTCACTGATGATTCTTGTCCCGGTAGATATTGGGGTGATGCTCGATTATTCCAATTTCTTAGAAGCTCCGTTTGAAACGCTTGGAGTTAGTCTA
Source organism: Crocinitomicaceae bacterium (assembly GCA_023264075.1). Classification (GTDB taxonomy): domain Bacteria; phylum Bacteroidota; class Bacteroidia; order Flavobacteriales_D; family Crocinitomicaceae; genus JALQTG01. The sequence goes on along the minus strand of JALQTG010000335.1, from coordinate 3,494 downwards.
TTGCAAGTTTTGCTATGGTTTTTAGCATCGGTTTCTCCAATTTTGGCCATTGTGGCTGCCACATTGTCAATGCACGAATTGGTGGATTTAAGTTCCAACAAATGGTCACAAAAGGCACGTGGGCATGAGAACATTGTATCCGATCGCTACCGAGACGAAGAATAATAATTGAACACAATAAAAAGGTTGGTATGATTTTTTATTAAATTCACACCTGAAAATCAAAAAGAAACACTTTTCTTTGTTTAATTTCTGAAAACCTATTATTATGAAAGGGTTAATACTTTTAACACTATTATGCTTAAGTTTTATGGTGACTGCAGCGAAGGCAATAGCTCATTCACCAATTACACCTCCAGACTCTACAAGTAGCCTCGTAGACCGCACAGCGGCAACATTTCTGATTGATGAAGGAAAAAAATTGTTGTTCGCCGGAAAATCGCGAGACGCATTAACAAAGTTCAGACAAGCCTATGTGAAAGATAAGTATAGTTCACGTGCGGCATACTGGATAGGAAAGACACACTACACGTTAGCGAGCTACGGATATGCACTTCAGTATGCGCTTATTGCAGAAGAATTGAGTGATGCAACGGATGGAGAGGTGTTTTTATTATTGGCAGAAGCGTATCACCGTCAGAATATATTGGATTCTGCTCGGATGAATTATGATTTAGCATTGATGCAAATGAAGCCGAACAAAGCCGCAGTATTCAATATTCAACAAAAAAAGGAAGAAGTATTGTTAGCCCTTGAATTACAAGGGGCCGAAATGAAATATGAGAAGAAACTTTTCTCCGATGAAATTAATTCAGGATACAATGACTATGCACCTACTTTTCGGGGAAAGGATGAGTTTTACTTCGTTTCTAGACGGCCAGATACAAAAGGAGGAGGTTTGAATCCAGATGACCAAGTGTACTTTGAAGATATATACCGTGCTAAGTGGAATTCAGAATACGAGGAATGGGATTCCATCAGTAATGATTTGGGGAGGTTAAACACTGAAGGGTTTGATGCAGTGAGTTTTATTTCCGCGGATGGAAATACAATGTATGTTACATTGAATACTTCTGTTTTGGACATTAAAAAGCCAACACGTAGTTCAGATATTTGTGTTGCTGAATACACCAATAAAGGAACATGGAATGGAGCACGTCCCATTAAGAATAAAACAATAAATACCTCATTTTTTGATGGCGCTCCGACGCTAACAGGTGATGAAAACACGATGTATTTTGTGAGCGATCGAAGAGGTGAGAAGAGTTTGTCGGATATTTATGTGGTAGAGCGTGTAGGTAAGAAATGGGGAGAGGCTAAGCCGCTTCCTGAAAATATAAATACCACAGGGAATGAAACAACTCCCTACATTACTCCAGACGGTCGTTTCTTGTTTTTCTCGTCGGATGCGTTGAATGGAATCGGTGGCTATGACATTTATGTAACAGAAAACTTGGGAAATGGAGAATGGGGAAATCCAGTAAATCTAGGTCCTGAATTCAATTCGGTGAACAACGATACACATTTTAAATACTACAAAGATATGAATAAGGCGTTTTTCTCAAGCTACCGTGTTCAAGGTCAAAAAGCGAGTATGGATATGTACGAGATTTCACTTGAAGGATGGTCTATACCTTTAGCGCGTTAAGGGAGGACTACTAATTCAGTTTTTCTTTTTTAAGTTCGGCTAGAAATTCGGCGCCTTCTTGATGCAGTAACTCAAACGTGAAACCTTTTCCTTTGGCATGTTTTTCCAAGGTTTCAGGGTCCAAGTATAACCAGTTAAACCATTTTCCTTTTGAATTTTTGTATTCCATTTGAAAGGCAAACTCCCCGTAATAAGCGGCGTTCAAGTCCATCCAAACAGCGCCCTCTTCATCTTCGTAAAAATAACGCACATCTGTAGAGTCACATAGGATATTTCCGCCAGGAGTTAATAGTGATGAGCAGTGCTCAAGAAAAGTATCTAATTGATTAAGTTTTCCGGCAATACCAATGCCATTCATTAAAAACAACAATGTATCAAAAGGGCCGCCATCGTAGGCAAGAAAGGAAGTGTGATGAGCATCAATGCCTTGATCTTTTAGATAATCTACTGCTCCTTCTGAGATGTCTATGGCCGTTACTTGGTGTCCTTTCTGATTTAGGGGGATGGTATGCGCTCCTGCACATGCTCCAACATCTAATACACGTTTTCCGCATCGCTCTAAAGCAAGTTTCTCGGGGAAAGGTAAGTCGTTGTCTCCACGGAAAAAGTAATCCACTTCCATGACATCGTCTTCTGCTAAATCGCAGTGAACAATGATTTCTTGGTCGCGTGCGCCTAATAAGTAGTCGTGAAGGGCATGGCTAATTGGGTCTGAAAACATTAGATGTCAAATTCGTCCATGTTGTAAAAGTCACCCAAGTCCTCCTCGTCGTAATCATCTTCAAAGTCGAATTCATCGTCCTTCTCCATTTCCTCGGTATCGAACTGAAGGTCTTCGTTTTCTCGAGTTTTGGTTTTTCGCAGTTCATCTGTCAAAGCGCCAACGCTTAAAACTACTTCCGGTGTTGTCACTTCTAAGGAGCTAATTTCTTGCATTTCCAGCAGGAAGATCCACATATCCATGAAGTTGTGTACGAGAATATAGCGCTGCTTAGGCGATTCGATATGATGTCGGATCAATGTCTTACTCATGATTTCAACTGGAGAATCATCTTCTCCAAAACTCATATCCATTAAACTAATTTCGTCACCTTTGTTCCACTCGAAATCACTGACGTAAAATGACGCCATTTCATTATCCGTGAATCCAAAAGAATCCACAATACAGGTATAGAGCGATTGGAAATTATCCGAGTCATCAATCACGATATCTCTAAAAATCTCTTCTTTTTTTATACTATCGAGTAGTACTCTAAATTTTAATGCCGGCATTTCGTTTATAAATCAAAGTGCAAAACTAATTCTTTTTAACTGCTTTTAATCCCAGCTCAGCCGCAATTTTTAGCATGAGTGTGTAAGCGGCGTCAAATTCATTTGGAATTTGTCCATCAAGAATGGCCTCCTTGATTTGCTGCTTGATAACTCCAATTTCATTACAGGGATAAATATCGAAGGTTTCCATAATCAATTTACCATCCACAGGAGGTTGGAAATTTCGAACTTGATCTTTTTCTTCTACTTCACGCAGTTTTTCTTCAACGAGCTCAAAATTCTTTTTGTATTTCTTTACCTTAAATTCATTCTTAGAGGTAATATCCGCATTACACAGCAACATTAAGTCGTCGATGTCATCTCCAGCCTCATTGAGTAATCGTCGAATCGCAGAGTCGGTCACGTCTCCTTTAACCAGCGCAATAGGACGGAGGTGTAAGCGGACCATTTTCTCAACGTATTTCATTTTTTCATTCAACGGTAAACTTAATTTTCGAAAAATACCCGGAACCATTCGTGCTCCAACGTCCTCATGCCCATGAAAGGTCCATCCTATCTTTTTATCGAAGCGCTT
>JALQTG010000109.1 GCA_023264075.1 Crocinitomicaceae bacterium | reverse complement strand
TCGCTGGGAGAGTAAGTATTGTATTTGCTGCTGGGAGAGTAAGGATACATTCGAAGAAAAAGGAAAAGAAAAAGAGAGTAAGTATACATTCGAACAAAAAGCACAGGCATGAGATGAATACGAGTCAGGCAGAGCTACTTTTTCGAAATCAACATCTCCAAGGAGCTTGTATCCTGATTTTCGGGTAGCATCTTCTACGCGCGTAATACCCACATCCATTACTACAACTCCCTCTTTGATCATATCTGCGGTTAAAAAACCAGGTTTTCCAATTGCTGTAATAATAATATCGGCTTGTAATGTGATTTCTTTCAGGTTGGTTGTCCGGCTGTGAGTGAGTGTTACTGTACAATTTCCAGGAGATGTATTTCTTCCCATCATAATGCTCATAGGCGATCCCACAATGTGACTTCTACCTATAACTACACAATGTTTCCCAGAAGTCTCGATATTATAACGGTCAAACAACTCTAGCATTCCCGCAGGGGTAGCAGGAAGAAAACCTGGAAGGTCGAGTACCATATTCCCTAAATTGACTGGATGAAATCCATCCACATCTTTCTTTGGATCAATAGCCAAGGTCACTTTTTTCTCATCGATATGCTTGGGCAAAGGCAATTGAACGATAAATCCATCAATTTCCGGATCATTATTCAGTTCGTCTACTTTATTTAACAATGCTTCCTCTGTGAGTTCTTCCGGTAAATGAATCAATGTACTCTCAAAGCCAATTTCCTTACAAGCACGAACTTTTGCGCCAACGTAGGTCAATGATCCTCCATCATTTCCAACAATTACAGCAGCGAGGTGTGGAATCTTTTGCCCATTCTCTTTTCGCTGTTGCACCGCTTCCATTAATTCTTGTCTAATCGCTTGAGATGTCGCTTTACCGTCTAATAATTGCATGATGGAGAATTTGGTGCAAAAATAGAGATTTCAAATCTTTCAAAGGGTATCACTTTTGAAAACTTGCTTCAGATGTTAACAACTAATTAAAGTGAGAAAGTCGCAAGCGGGAAAGTAGGAAAGCGTATTACCTAACAATCAAAAAAAGATGTAGTATGACGAAGTATCTCGATTATAACTTTTTGATTTTCAAACTTTCCGACTCCTCTAGCATGTTAAATTACCTTTAAAATTTTCAAAATGTCATAATAAGGTCTATCTTCGCTTAAAATTCAAAAATAAAAATTATGAAATCGTTAAAATTATTCTCATTTGCATTGTTAGCTTTTACATTTATTTTGAGTTCATGTGGTAAGTACGAAGAGGGTCCTGCAATCTCACTTCTTCCAAAGAAAACTCGTTTAGTAGGTGTTTGGAAAGTAGAAAAGTACGTAGCTGCTGATGGTACTGAAAGCACTCCTGCTTCTGGAGACGAGTCTACTTGGGAGTTTGTTAGTGACGGAAAATTCATTGCAATTGCTGCTGGTGGAGGTTTTTCTCAAACTACTGAGGGAACTTGGGAATTCAGTGATGACAAAGAGTCTATTCTGATTACTTTTTCAGCTGGAGGTTTTTCTGTTACTGAATCTACAAAAATCTTGCGTTTGAAAAATACAGAATTATGGTTAGCAGATTCTGATGGTGACCAAACACACCTGATTCCTGCATAATCAACACCATTCAATAAAAAAAGCGCAGTCATTAGGACTGCGTTTTTTTTATTGACTTGAAATTATTAATTCGTTTGTTCTACTCAATAAATCGACTACTCACTCGCTCTCGATAATAAAAAGAAATCCCAAAACGGTAGAATAAATGATCGAACTTCTGACCTGAAGAGTTCGGGAGAATTCCTTTATTTCTCCATTTCGAATTGGTAACATCGTATCCATAACCTACTTCACTAAATAGCGATACGGATTTAAACTTGAATTGTATTCCAGTTGTTCCATTAAACGTCAAATATGGATTACGGTAGTTGGCGCGATTTTTTTCAAAGTCGTACGTAAATACCGAGTTCAGAATTCCTCTATCTTCGCGCACCTTAGCAAATCCAAAATCGGTAATAATATCTGAGTAGATCGAAATCCAAGATCTGTAAATCCAGCTATATCCTATGCCTAAAGAAACATTCCAATTCGTATAGCGCCAAGTGACAGAATCGTTGCTAATTGTTTTTGGAATCATAAAAGACGTTCCTAAACCATATCTACCGCCTTCAGAAAATACACTTTTGAAGTGATAACCATAAAACAGTTGCTGATTAGTTAACAAATTCACACCAAAATCATCATTAACGTATACGTCAAAAAAACGTGGTTGTACAAATAAACTTGTATGCCCTTCTTCAGCGATCCCTCTATATGTAGCAGTATTATTTTGTGCAAACTCCATTTGATCACTCCCGATATAAGGAGAAAAAGTATTGATCAGCACAAATTGCGGGACCTCTATCTCCTCTTCAAAAGTGAACCACTCATTGGATGTATCGTATAAAAACATTGCGTCATCGTGAATCAATTCTTTTAACGAATAGGTCGTCGCTGACTTATTAAATTTAAGCTCTGATTTGTAATAGTTGTAGAAAACTGGAATGATTAACATCTTATCCTTTAATTCGGCATTCTTCTGTAATCGGTCAGAAACGGAAATCATATCAAAGGCATAGCAATCCTGATCAAAATCATCCAATCGAACATGACATCGTCCAAACTGACCGGCAACCTTAGCAAGCGAATCATTTTCAAAAATCTGTAAAATTCGTTTTTCTAAATGACGTTCCCTATCAACATGCGATTGAATAACTACATTATCTCTTTTATACCAATCTAAGGTTGTTTTTAACTCATCCAATAAAAATTTAAAGTCTTTATAGCCTTGACCTAACGCTAATTCAAATTTTGCAGTATCCTTATAGAAATCCGAAATCAAATTACGTACAGAAAGTTCGAAAAGTCGATTTTGATAGGATTTAAAACCTGACTTGATATCGAAGTTTTCAAGGTTCTGTATACGGCCTGAGAAGCCCAATCGATCATTTGTTGGCCGTGCAGAAGCAACAACGTTAATGTCCTCATAGAAAATTGCTAATTCTTCTTCACAATTTGACTTTTGAATAATTCTTGCCATCGCCCGAAGTGAAAAAATGGGATAGCGTGTTAAATCAGCTCCAACAATTTTAACTTGGTCTTCAGGGGCTTTGTCCTTGTTAAATTCACGCAAAGGGAATAACAAATCACTCAGGTAATTCGGCACATAGTCAGGAGATCCGGCGTCTAAGATGTCAATCGCTTCTTCGTCACCTTCCGTGACATATTGATTCGCTAAATACCCTATTCCTTGTCCAAATTCTAATACAAAATAGCGAAAACCTTTCTCATAAAGGTAAAGAATGAGGTTGAACTTCAACACATTGTTCGTGACGTTGAACTGATGGTTTTCCCCTGTAAAGACGATGCGTTTGTCTTGGACGACACTATCCAGCATTTCTAGCCCCGAAAACGCCATTGTTGTATCCATTCGAACACGCATGATGCCCTCAATTTGAGCCGAGACGTTAACGGCAAAAAGGAAAAAGAGAAAAGAGAAAATATACTTCATACTATTTCTTGAATTACTACCAACGGACATGGTTTTCACATTTCGCCACCTCACAAACATCGAGTAATCGATTTCGCGTTTCTACTTAACGGATGAATCGAATTTCGTGACACGTAAAAATAAAAAAAATATTCAGGCAGTAGGATTTTAGAACTTAGAGTTTAGAGTTTAGAATTTAGAATGCTGTTTTGGAATTCGAAGTGCCCCGCTTTAAGTTTTATCCCGCAGTATTCTTTTAGTTTCAAAAGGAAAGATTATCTTTGCTTCGGATGATTTCTCTCCCGCAATGAGGAACCAAATTGCTTCAATTTGGGGCAACCTTAACATTTAAAAGATACAAAAATGAGTTCAACACTTGAAAAAATGTCCTCTGATCACTTGATGAGTCTTGAAGACAAACACGGCGCACACAACTATCACCCATTACCTGTTGTTTTGGCAAAAGGAGAAGGTGTGTTTGTTTGGGATGTAGAAGGAAAACGCTATTACGATTTTCTTTCTGCTTATTCCGCAGTGAATCAAGGTCATTGTCATCCGAAAATCGTAGGTGCCATGAAAGCGCAAGCGGAAACACTTACATTGACCTCGCGCGCATTTTACAACGATGCGCTAGGACCCTACGAAAAATACGTTACCGAATACTTTAGTTTCGATAAAGTACTTCCGATGAACACGGGAGCAGA
>JALQTG010000104.1 GCA_023264075.1 Crocinitomicaceae bacterium | reverse complement strand
CTATATTCCAAAAATGGAGGTAAAATCAAATGCATTAGATGTTCGATTATCAGGGAAGCATAGCTTTACGAATCAAGTCGATTACTCATTTGACTTTAGATTTAGAGAGCTTAAAAGCAATCGAACGCTTTCTGAATTTGGAGATATAGTGGATGATGGTTCTGGCTTTAGGGTATACCTGCGTATGTATGGCGATCTGTTTGATCCAAATTTCGAATGGGATCGAGAAGCCAAAAAAGCAGATAAGCAGCAGGAAATAGAGGAGGCCAAAGAAGAGTTCAAGAGTGTTTTGAAGGAAGGATTCGGTATTAATAAAAAAGACAGTACCATCCAATCACTTCCTGAAGAGAAAAAAAGACAAGAACAATTGATTATGGACTTTAACCGCGAAAAAGACAGTTTAAACTTGGAGTTCGATCCTGCTAAAAAGACAAAAAAGAAATCGAAATGGGGAAGTGTGATCGACACTTGGAAAAAAGAAAATGAACGAGAGAAAGAAAAAGAATACTTCGAAATAGATGGCAATTAAATACATACTTATCAGCACAAAGTAGAAATGAGTAACCCACTAAAAAAACTCGCGGGACAAACAGCCGTGTATGGATTATCGAGTATTCTTGGTCGGTTCTTAAATTATTTATTAGTGCCTCTCTATACCAGTTCGCTGGTATTCAAAGACCCAGCTGATTACGGAATTGTATCTGAACTCTATGCTTGGGTAGCCTTTTTAATGGTGCTACTCACTTTTGGAATGGAAACGGCCTTTTTTAAATTCCGAAATGAACGAGACGATAAAGAACATGTGTTCAATTCATCATTACTCAGCGTACTGCTAATAAATGGTGGTTTTCTAACACTTATAATTTTATTTCATCAATCCATCGCGGATCGAATGTTATTCGGAAACAATCCAGAATATATCATTTTATTGGGGGTTATTGTTGTTATTGATGCTGTTAGTGCATTACCACTGGCTAAATTACGTGCAGAAGAACGCGCCAAACGCTTTGCTGTTATCCAATTATCAAGCATCGCAATTAACATCGGGCTGAACCTCATTCTGTTGTTACTCTTCTTTGACAAAGAAAATCCCGAGCAAGGCGTGCGTTTTATTCTAATTGCCAACATCATTGCTTCACTGGTCAAGCCCGCCTTTGTTTACAAGGACTTCTTAAATCTTACATTTAAATTAGATTTTACGCTTATCAAACTCATGTTGCGCTACAGTTTCCCTTTGGCGCTAGCCGGTTTTGCATTTATCATTAACGAAACCATTGATAGAATTCTCCTAAAACACTTAACCTATTCCGCTAATCTTGAAGAACTGGGCGAAATTGCATCACTAAAAGCGGCTGAAGCGCAAGTAGGTATTTATAGTGCAAGTTACAAACTCGCTATGCTTGTGTCAATATTCTTGCAGGCCTATCGGTATGCCGCAGAACCTTTTTTCTTCGCTGAAGCGAAAAGCAAAGACCGCAATAAAACCTATGTAAAGGTCATGAACTACTTTATAGGAGCGGTTTTCCTATGCTTTCTTGCTGTGAGCTTAAATATTGATATCATCAAGCACTTTATACCGAACCCTAATTATTGGGAAGGATTGAAAATTGTTCCTATACTTTTATTGGCCAATGTATTCCTAGGAATCTACATCAATCAAAGTATCTGGTATAAGTTAAGTGGTCAGACTAAATATGGGGCTTATATAGCAATAGGAGGAGCTATTTTTACGGTTGGATTGAATGTAGCTTTTATACCGACATTAGGTTACATCGCTTGTGCTTGGGTTACACTAGCGGTTTACGGGGGACAAATGGTGGCTTCGTATCTTTTGGGGCAGAAACACTATCCGATCCCGTACAATTTAAGGAAATTCGGTCTGTATAGTAGTGTATCACTACTCATTTTCTTGACATTTCAATGGATCGACATCGAATTTGGGATAGTACAACTAGTAGTACATAACTTCTTTATTGTTGGTTTTATAGGGTTGGTTTGGTTTATGGAGAAATTAAGAAGCTAAAAATCAATACGATGGTACAATTAAACAATCTCCACGCTCACAGGGCAATGATCTGAACCGTATACCTCATTATGAATATCTGCTGCATTTACGCGCGGAAGTAGCGCTTCACTCACCAAGAAATAATCGATTCTCCAGCCTACATTTCGCTCTCTTGCACCACCGCGGTAACTAAACCAAGAATATTTTATTCCATCAGGATGCAATGCTCTAAACGTATCTACAAAACCGTTGTTGGTGTAAGCATCCATCCCATCAATCTCCTCTTGCATGAATCCTGCGGCTTTGTTGTAGTTTTCCTTCGGACGCGCTAAGTCAATATCTTTATGCGCCACATTCAAATCACCACACACAACTACTGGCTTTTTCTTTTCTAGCGCTTTTAAATAGTCCAAAAATGCCCTGTCCCACGCTTGACGATAAGAAAGTCTGAGCAGCTCGCTTCCCGAATTTGGTGTGTAAACAGTTACTAAAAAGAAATCATTATACTCCGCTGCAATCACACGTCCTTCTTTATCGTGTTCCTCGATTCCCATATCGTAGGTTACTGAAAGCGGTTTTTCTTTGGTGAGAATTGCAGTTCCGGAATATCCTTTCCTTTCCGCAGAGTTGGAATACAACTGATATCCTTTTAATACAGAAAGTGCTTCAGCCACTTGATCATCTTGCGCTTTGGTTTCTTGCAAGCAAAGAATATCGGGGTTTACGTATTGAATATCTCTTAAAAAATCTTTTTTAAGAATTGCTCTGATTCCGTTTACATTGAAAGAAAGTAATTTCATAACTAAAACTTGTTAAGCATAAAAAGGCGCAATCATTAAATATACCACAACACCCGTAATCGCCACATACAACCAAATCGGAAAGGCAAATCGCGTCCATTTTTTGTGACGTTCAAAATCACCTTGCCAGGCGAATAGGTACGTAAATAACACAATTGGAATCACTACAACACTCAATACAATGTGTGAAATTAGAATGAAATAGTACAAGGCAGCGTACTCTCCACCGTAACTTGTAGAGTCCGAGGTGATATGATACGCTACATAAGCCACTAAAAACAACAGCGATAGCGCTAAAGCCATCTGAATTAACCGTTGATGCAGTTTTATATTCTTTGTTTTAATTGCGACTAATGAGCTCACCAAAACAACCGCAGTTAATCCGTTAATCCCAGCATAAATTGGAGGTAGAAAAGAAAAATCCACACCAGGTATTTTAATTCCAAACAATGCAGCTACTGCCACGGGAATAACAATTGAAAGCGCAATGATAAGTTTTCTAAACTTAGCCAATTGAGCATCTGTGTGCTTTACCTCATTCATTTCTTCAGTAATTTGTTAATGTCTTCTTTTAGTTGAATTACATCATCTGGCTCTAATCCATCATATAAACCTCTAATGTGTCTGTTTTGGTCAACTAGAATGAAATTAGGACTGTGTGCATATCCACCAGGCGAATTATCATCAGACATCGCATGAATTTTAAAACCTTCTGTTCCCAAAAGATGTGTCTCCTCTTCATCCACTCCAGTTAAAAAGTACCAATTCTCAGTATTGTCAATTTCGTGTTCGCCGATATATTCACGTAGACGTTCGGGAGTATCTTTTTCAGGATTTATAGAAAAAGCCAAGTAAACCAAATCATCGTTGTATTCCATCATATCATTTCGCAATTGCTTCATGGAAGAAGTCATTGGCGGGCAAATTGTAGGACATGTTGAAAAGAAGAACTTCGCCACCCAAACCTTACCTTCAATATCCGCTGAACTTAGCTCTGTTGAGTCCTGAGTGAGGTATACAAAATCAGGAACTTTATGATATATGGTATCTCCAATTGAATAACCATCGCCTTCTTCGAAGGCGATATCATAATGACCAATGTATGGCAATCCTTCCTGAGTTGAATCGTTTAATTGCTCGCATGAAATAACTATTCCTGCAAGAATGAAAAGTAAACTGACTAATTTCATTTTATTCTGCTTCCTTACGCGCTTTGTATGCTGCCTTGTCATACTGTTTTTGAAGTAATGCAATGTGTTCCTTAAAGTCACGAATAAGTCCTTCTTGGTTTCCTTTTCGCACCAATCTGAGATTATTCTCTTTATCTACAATGAGTAACATTTCAAGGTAAGGTTTTGTTGCAAATGCTGTATCACTTTTCATCGTAACCAGGTTAACACCATTGTTTTCAATGTCATAAATTTGCTTAGGATCACCCGTTACTAGTGTCCAAATAGAAGGGTCATAGCCCTGAACAATATCATTCATTAAAAATTCAACTTCCGTTAAGTCATCCACTGGATTTCCGTCTTGATCGGTAACGATAGAAACAAACTTAATGTGCCCCATCTTCTTTTGATACTTGCGGTAATGCTGATAGACCATCATATTGTATTTCAACAGGTCAATAGCGCAATTCTGAGGGCAACCCGCTTGAATGGTAGAATACAAAGTTACCTTACCAAGTTGGGTTTCGGGAGTAATTTCATCACCGGATGCGGAAACAAATTTGAAATTCTCCAACTTACCATATACGGGTAGTTGCTCAAACTTATGTTCACACTTATTTAATGAAACGAATATTAATAAAAGAGCCGGCCCAAAAACCAAGAACAACATAAGTATTGGTTTTAGACGGCCGGCTTTAGATACTTTTAGAGCCACTATATAGTCAATTTACATCGCCAAAGCTACAGCACTTCCCTCTGTAAATGCAATGAACATAAAATAAATAATAAATATCGCGTAGGGCAGCAATACTACCCACTTCAGCACTTTACGCTCATCACCCAGGTGCATAAACGTAAGTACAATATAGCCCGCTTTCAATAAAGTCAATAAAATGAATAAGATTTTAACAGTGAACCAAGCATCACTACCTTGTTTTACCATGGCTCCTAAGGCAACTTCTACAGCTGTCACAATTGTCAGCAATAACGTGACCATCCAAATTTTCTTACGAATCTTCTTCCCTTGCTCTTCTGAGTGATGGGTGTCTAAAGAATATTCTATTACGTCGTCTCTTTCCATAATTTAAAATTTCAATTAATCGATCAGATAAGGTAGAAAAATGTAAATACAAATACCCAAACTAAATCGACAAAGTGCCAGTAAAGTCCAGTTTTCTCTACCATTTCGTAGTGCCCTCTTTTGTGGTAAATTCCTCTAAGCACACCAACGAAAATGAGGATATTGATAATTACACCTGAAAACACGTGAAAACCATGAAATCCAGTAATAAAGAAGAAGAACTGTCCATATTGCTTCGGTCCATATTCATTTTGTTCCAAGTTAGCTCCGTAAATCACGTTACCATGAGCTAATGCTTCGTAATATTCGGCAATTGCTTCTTCACCAGAAAGACGCGTTGAAACATCTGAAGGGAGTGATACTGAATATTTAGAACCTGCTTCTTTTATCAATAATTCCAAATTCTTGTCTGCTTCTTTATTGACTTTTGCTTTAGTACCGTCATGTAATGTAATTGTTAAATCATCAGCTGTACCATGCAAATGACCAGCGGAAGCAGCATGTTGAAAAGCGTGCATCAAATCTACTTCTGAAGCATCGATGTTCTCGTTTGTGATTTCATCACCCGCAACCATACCATGTGCATGATGACCTGCTTCAATCACTGTAAAGCTTTTGATTTTTCCAAATTCACCTTTTACAACCGCAGAAGAACCATCACTTAGGGCAACACGACCAAATTCAGTTCCGTGAATAAAGTGACTCCATTCCCAAGCTTGAGAACCTAAGAAGAAAAAACCACCAACAATGGTCGCTAACATCCACTTCACAACACCTTTTTTATCCATACGGTGACCAGCCTCAACAGCTAATACCATAGTAACTGAACTTACAATCAAAATGAAAGTCATTAAAGCAACATAAGCTAGAGGAAATCCATTCCCTAAGAATGGAAGTGCTTCAAACGTTTCTTCTCCGATTGGCCACATTCCATCAAACGCATATCTTGAGAATCCATAAGCCACCAAGAGACCTCCAAATGTCAAGGCATCCGAAACAAGGAAAAACCACATCATTAATTTACCGTAACTCGCGCTGAACGGGGATACTTTTCCTCCCCACAGTGTTGCGCCATCAATTTCGTTAGTAGCGTGTCCTGCCATTTTCTAAATAATTTGTTGCAAGTTTAATGAATAAAAACTAGAAATAGCAACAAATATATCCATAAACCGCCTAAAAAATGCCAAAAAATACTTCCAGCCTTAATTGACAAAGCATTTCGCTGCAGAATTTCACCATTTATACTCTTTCTAAATAAGGTGAGTAGCATGATAACCCCGGCAATCACATGTAGCAAATGAAGGAATGTAATAATATAAAAGTAGGCCGTGCTTGTATCTTTATTACCTCTTAAAAGCTTGTTGTTTAGGTTATTACTCAACTCTTTTCCGTTGTAATATAATTTACGATCAATATAATCCAACGGTTTTCCTTTGTAATACAACGTAAAGTCCTTCCCCATTTCCCCTTTGATGAAAAAATCAGCACGATTATCAATAATATTTTGCGCCAAATAGGTCAAACGCTCAAACTCTAATGATTTCAGGGGCTCCCCATTTACCCTTGCAAGCTTTCCTTGCAACATAGAAAGCGGCTCTCCTTTATAGTATAACTGATAGGGAGCACCATAATTCAGAGTTGTTAAATCTGATGTGTGTGTTTCGTTTACCACCTTTAAAGCAAAACCTTTTAGGTCCTCCAACTCCTCTTTGGTCATCACTTCACCTCCGAGAGCATATTGGTTATTTACAATATCAACGAATTGATCATTCTTTTTGATTTCAAAATAATCGCCATAACGACCATCATTAACGATAATCCAGGTATTCATCATTGCACCTTTATCAACCAACTGTCCATAACCTTTGAATTGAAAATATCCAAAACCTACACCCAAAATTAATGTAATTCCAACCAGCAGTTTTACCTTTGACAATGCCTGCTGGCCCGCAGCTTTAGTAGCCAGCCATAAGGTTACACTACTCGCCAGAATTAAGGCAGTGCTGATATAGAAAGCAATCGGCAAATCAATCTTTACCCAAAAACTATCTCCCATAGACACAATGTAAGCAGATGTAAACCCTGCAAACATCATGGTGATGCTGAAAACGATTACCCAAACAAGGTTTTTCTTCGCTTTTTGTTCAGCAAACTTATTATCGTCATTTTGAAAGTCACTTTTCATATGTTCTAAATTGTTGTATTTCTTATTTCTTCTTGAGTACACTCGAAATGATTGATGCCTCAATTCAATTACTGTAACAATCTATGCAAAGTTCGGTTTTACATAAAGAAGTATTTGTCAACTACGTAAACAAATTGAATTATCGGTAAATAAATAAACGAGGCAAACATCAATTTTCGAGCGTCTTTATCATCGAGTGTTAGGTAAAGCTTATAAGCATACAAAAAGAAAAGAAGTCCAATTACCGAGGCTACCACAACGCTAAAATCACCCACCAAGTCCAGTAACCATGGAAAAAGACTAAACGGAATTAACATGAGGGCTGAGAACGTAATTCTGAATGCAGTTAACTTGGTTTTTCCTGACCGTGAGGGCAAAAGATAAAAACCACCTTTGGAGTAATCTTCATGGCACACCCAAGCAATAGCCCAAAAGTGTGGAAGTTGCCATACAAATTGAACAAAAAACAATGCCCCTGGCAATGCACCAAACTCTCCTGTATGAGCAATAGCACCCAACATAGGGGGAATCGCTCCAGGAAATGCACCTACAATTACCGCCCATGGGGTCAATTGTTTCATCGGTGTATAAATAAATACGTATGAAACAAATGCCATCAATCCTAAAAGCGCAGAGTAGAAATTGAGCTGATACAATAAATAAGTACCGCCTATTAGACAAATCAAAACAATAACAACCGCCTCCACAAAAGACATTTGTCCTTGAGGAAGAGGTCTGTTCTGAGTGCGATTCATCAATATATCTAACTTACGCTCCCAAATCTGATTAGACCCATTACTTGCAGCAGTAACAAAAATCCCACCTAGCATCAAGAGCACAATTTCCCCACCTGCTATACCTCCTGCAAAAAGATAACCCGAAAGTGCCGAAACTATTACAAGTGCTGATAAACGAAACTTCGTAAAAAGAATGTAATTTTTTATTTTTTGACCTATATTCATCAGGTTCTGAATTCCTATTAATAACTCGGTTGAAAACCAAGAAAAATATAGAAGCAAAAGTAAGGATAATTTAGTTTTGGAGACTTTATTTAAGTAGAAAATGTTTCAATGTAACCTACCTATCAGATTACCCTTCACGAAACATAGATTTCTATTCGTTCGAGCGGAACAAACTAAATCTTGGCGAGCGTACACCAATTTATTTTAACTTTGTAACCTATGATTGATTCAATAATCCAATTCGCCTTAAAAGAGGACATCGGAGAAGGTGACCACACTTCACTCTCTTGTGTGCCAGAAGCCGCAACGGGTAAGGCTAAGCTCTTCATTAAAGATTCTGGAATACTGGCTGGTGTTGAGCTAGCACAGCGCATTTTCAACCACTATGACCCTTCTTTGCAGATGACTACCCACCTATTGGACGGGACATCCGTAAAACCTGGAGATATCGCATTTGAAGTTTCTGGAAAATCCCGTTCTATTCTCGCTACAGAACGTTTGGTCTTGAATTTCATGCAACGTATGAGCGGGATCGCTACAGAAACTCGCTCCATCGTAAATCTGATAGAGGGAACGTCTACCCAACTTTTAGATACTCGAAAAACCACTCCTGGAATACGCGCATTAGAAAAATGGGCTGTGACTATAGGGGGTGGAGTGAATCACCGCTTTGGCTTGTACGACATGGTGATGATTAAAGATAATCATATCGATTATGCCGGTGGGATAACAAATGCAATCTTGCGCACGGTAGAATACCTGAAAGAAAAAAACCTCAAACTAAATATTGAAATTGAAGTGAGGAATGAAAAAGAGCTGGATGAAGTACTTGCAATTGGTCACGTAGATCGCATCATGTTGGACAATTTTACACCACAAGAAATTGTACGCGTATTACCAAAAATACCCTCACATTTCGAAACCGAAGCTTCTGGAGGCATCACAAAGGAAAATATCCGCGGATATGCAGAAACGGGGGTTGATTTCATCTCCTCTGGAGCCTTAACGCATTCTGTTAAATCTCTCGATATGAGTTTGAAAGCAGAATTTAACTAATAACAAATGAAACCAGTATCAATTAAGAGTATTGAAAACGCAGTCAGCAAGATTGACGCAATGGACGAAGATGCATTAGAGCGCTATTCGGAAACGATTGTATTAGGACAAGAAGAGTTTATGGGCTATACAATGTCCGCAGCCCTTGAATTTGACAATGAAGAATTGTTGAATTACTTGATGTATTATTACACCATTTTCCACGAAGCATTTGTTCAAGAAGGATTAACGATTGCTAAGATTGATGAAGCGATGATTAATACTTTTCAAGAAGAGTATTTTGCCATTTTAGATGAGTATCAAGAAAGTGAAGATTTCGATGTGATTCTCGCATTTAGCAACGAAAAGTTTTTAATGGAGTTTTTACTGATGGAAATTCAACCTGACGAAGAAAACCCTGAAGAATCATTGGATGAAGACACCGCCGATCATCTTTTCTTGGTAGGCACCGCCATCATCAGTATGTTTTCGCGCGCTGCCAATTAATTCATGAAAACACCAAGTCAGATTGTTCATAAAATGATGGAAGGTGACCATTTTTCGCAATGGCTAGGTATTGTTGTACAAGATATTTCTGCGGGAAATTGTTCCTTAAAAATGACTGTAACTGCTGAAATGGTGAATGGCTTTGCAATCGCGCATGGAGGAATTACCTACAGCCTAGCGGATTCCGCATTAGCTTTCGCCGCAAATGCATATGGCTTGAAATGTGTGAGTATTGAAACATCCATTTCACATACGCGGCCCGTTAAAATCGGTCAAGAATTGATTGCTGTTTGTACTGAATTGAATCGCGGGAAAACACTTGGTATTTATGAGGTGGTTGTAAAAAATTCATCAGAGAAAATAGTGGCACTATTTAAAGGTACGGTGCACATCTCAGGAGAACAGTGGTGATTTATCCTCAAACTATCCTCTGAGAAATACAATTTTCCTTACTTTTGGCGACCTTACTTAAACAAAGTAATCCGTAACTATGCGTTTTAAACAGTTTTTCAGAAAAACACTCAATCTTTTGCACCTCGACGTAACTAAGAATTTAGAGTATGACCGTCTAACGAAACTAGTGCTAAAGAAAAGTTTATCAGAAAACTCCAATTGCATTGATGTAGGGTGCCACAAGGGAGAAATCTTGGATGAAATTTTACGACTTGCCCCAAAAGGCAAACACCTCGCTTTTGAACCTATACCCGAATTGTTTGAAGCACTAAAGGCAAAATACCAACATACAGCGAAAATTTATCCGCATGCATTATCCGATTCAAAAGGAAAAGCTACTTTTAATTTTGTCAGAAATGCGCCAGCATATAGCGGATTAAAACAACGTGATTATGCGGTAGAAACTCCTGATATTGAAAAAATCGAAGTAGACATGATTCCCTTGGACGACCTTGTTTCTCAAGACGCACCTCCTGATTTCATAAAAATCGACGTAGAAGGTGGTGAATTTGGTGTCTTAAAAGGCGCAGAACAAACTCTGAAGGCAGCTAAGCCTGTTTTGCTTTTCGAGTGCGGCCTGGGAGCCAGCGAACATTATGGCACCACACCAAATGAACTCTTTGGCTTCTTAAAGGAGTTAAATTATGGTGTCTACGTTTTGAAAGATTACCTTTCCAACAACGAAGCCCTTAAT
>JALQTG010000086.1 GCA_023264075.1 Crocinitomicaceae bacterium | reverse complement strand
GACCCCTTTGTAGAATTTTGGGGAGATACGTGGGGCAATGGATACCAATTTTTGGTTAGACAGCCACCATTTACCGCTCAAGCAATAGAAAGCATTATCAGTCAGGATAAGTATTATATTACAAGCAAAGGAGAAGAATACCGAGGCGGTCCATACGGATTTGTGTCTGGTCATGCTACCAACTCGTTCGCAATAGCATTTTTCTTTGGGTTCTTCTTTTGGAGCCACAAACGAAAGGGTGCTTTATATTTATTACTGCTTTGGGCTGCTATTGTAGCCTACAGCAGGATGTACCTTGGTGTTCATTATCCTTCAGACTTATTAGGTGGGGTAATATTAGGCGGGGTAATAGCTTACGCCGCATATCACATATTTAAAAAAGTCATGCAACGGGAATCAATCGACGAATAGCTGCTTGACATCGCTGTCTTTCTTCATAGAAACTGCTCAAATCCTCGTTTCTAAGTTCCTGTAACCTGGCATAACGCTTAAGCCTTCGTAAATAATGATACGCCACTACTCCGCTCAACGTGGGCGCAATGAAAAAATACATGAACCAAAACCAAAACGCAGGATAAACAAATATATTTAAAGCAGAGATTAGAATAATGTTGTACATCCCAATTACAAGTAGACCTAACAACATTTTCACACTCCCCCAAAAAACAGGGCGCTTGAATGATTTTTCAACAAATGATTTCACCCAAACGTACGGCAAATAATGGTGCAGCACACCCAACGCAAATAGAGGGAAGCCAAGTATAAAAAACAAAATATCTTTTATTGGATGAAAAGCGTCTTCTTCCAAATCCGTTAGGTCTACTTCCTTTAAGTTTCTTTTGTCCAGTCGCTTAAAGTAGTTCTCGAGCGACGCTTTGAGCTCTACTAGATCAACTTGCTCGTTCAAATTCCGCTCGTTCATCCATTTGGCTAGATTACGCGAGTATTCCCACCGCTCAAGGAGAGGAATACGTTTATCTGAGTCGACTGCATTCATACCTTTCTTCGTCAAGCGCATTACGTGTTCGTGAAAACTCGTCCATTCCAAATCACGGACATCCGTAATTTGATCTTGCATTTCGGTCTCCACCCTCTTTGTTAAATCACCGATTACTTTAGATGGATTCTCCTCATATTCGCTACGGTATTCATTCAAACAAATTGGATTCCCATTGGAAATTACAACTTCACTTCCCAACATATTCGGATCAGAATAATTTACCCCTAGCGCTTGGATATACACTTTTTTCTTCCAGTTCATGTGTTCAAGCGCTCCAAACCCCATTCGCACTGCTCCTTTTTTAATTGGTTTCAAGCGACGAACAAAAACATCATCTGTAAACCCCTCACTAAAAATCAATAAACTTCTACCAAAGTTTAGAATACGATTACATTTCGCAAATACTTCTTCATTTTTTTCTTTGGTATCCACACCATCTTGCATCCTATAAATGGGAAGCATATGTGCAGCCCAAAGAATAGGTTTCATTAGAGGTGTAAATACATCTGAACGTGTCATAAAAAAAACAATCGGCGATTGATTACTCGCAATTACCAATGGATCCATGAAAGACGCTGCATGGTTACTCGCATAAATTGTACGGGTAAATCTGTTTTTAGGACGATTGACGATTCTAAGTCTTGGGTAGAACACCCACAAACCAAACTTAAGTACAAACTTTAATATGAGATAGACTAGTCGCATGGCTTTAAATGACGGACGTAAAACTAATAAAAATTAACGAACTCCGTCGCACATAAAGATGAGAAAGAAAACCGTAGGAATCAGCCTCCTTTATTGCTCCCCAAAAACAACTACTACGCAATTTAATTCTTCAAAACGCGTAGATAAGCTCCATCCCAATTGACCCACTAATGCAGAGATTAAAGTGGAAGCTATTGATTCATCCTTCATTGTGTAATTAATCTTAAGATCTTGTGTCAAATCATCGCGTATTGTCAACACAAATTGATTCATGGACGCCTTCGTGAGCACAATTGTAAACTTAATATTTCTAAGTTGAGCTATTTGCTAATCGGACATTCATTTAGAAAAAATCTATACAAGCAGCAAACCGAATGGAACCGGCGTATTGAAATTAATGAATTTAATATCTGTTTGTAAGCAAAAAATGTCACTAGTGCCTCACTGCTTATAACCGCTAAGTCTTCTTCAGAAAGAATAATTGACACTAGAATTTCAGATCCTGCCGTGGAAATATCTTTGATATAATTCGGTGATATCGAAGTATCATCGATTATACAAGACTCTGCTTTTTCATAGCACATCCCTACATGACCACCAAATTTTAAAATAAGTCTGTTTTGAATTTCGTCTGTCGGATAATTTTATCCCCAACTGCCGGGATTTGAATTAGCTCACTTTTGTCCGTATTAACCTCAATATATAAAATCAGAAGTTTTCGACGAAGGACGTTTTATTTTAGTCCTTTAGCTCTTTTTCAACGTTACGGTTATTTCCAATTACATAACCAAGCATCAATTCATGAACACTATTGTTGAAACGCTGTACTTGTCCAGCACTAAAATCGTATGCATACCCCAATCGAAAGTTACCCGCCACATTCATTCCGAAACCCACATTAATTGCATCCCCAAATCGGTAGGCAAGATTCCCCCAATATCTATCCTTGACAATGACTCTAGCTCCCATATTGAATGAAATCGGTGCGTTACCTATAGCTTGGAGCATGAAATGCGGTTCAATAGAATACTCATCTGAAAGTTCAAATTCATACATCCCGAATGCAAACAAGTGGCGTCCAAATTGCGACTGTGTTACAACCTCATCTATCACTAGACCGTTCTCCAAAAGTTGTGTTCCCGAAATTCCAAGTGTGAACTTTTCACCGTAAAAGGTAATTCCAGCTTGAACATCGAAAATATTTTGATTCGAATTGCGCGTTAAAAAGTTAGCGTATTCAATATCGTCTTCATCGTAAAGAATAACTCGAGAACTGTTGATTCCAAGATTGCTCCAACCACCGCTTAATCCCACGCCCAACATTGTTTTTTCTGTAAAGCGCAAATGATAAGCATAGGATGCCATAATGGAATTCTTCATGAATGGGCCTATTTGGTCTGATAACATTTTCCCTCCAATGACATGTTTGGATACGCCAATTCGTTTTTCAGGAGTAGCATACACCGATTCTCGATCAATATTAAACTCTTCTATCACTTCCGATTTTGACTTCCCAAATCGCACCTCACTATGTCCACTTGCATAGAAACTTAAAGGAGAGCCTTCGATATTCATCCATTGTCTCCTGAACCCGACATCAAATTGGGTGGTCTTAGTGAGTCCTCCAGCCGCAGGATTAAAGAAATATGGATTAGAATAATATTGTGAAAACTGTGCCTCTTGTTGGCCAAATACTATACCACACATCAAAAAGCTAATAACAATTAAATTTTTCATCATTTCTTCTTTTGATAATTAGCGAATAATACTGATTGAACCCGAAATCTCTGTCATGGCATCGTCGTTCAGGTACACGCGATAAAAATAAGTACCGATAGGTAGCAATTCTCCAGTTTCTAACAAAGTACCATCCCATGGATCTAAATAGCCAATCGATTCGAATACTAAATTCCCCCATCGGTTCACTATTTTAACCTCACACGTTGGATAAATTGCATGTAAGTTATCTATAATGAAGAGATCATTCTTTCCATCATTGTTGGGTGTAAATACGGTTGGTATAACTGGGGCATATGCTTCACACTCGATTACCGTTATAGCTATGGTATCCAACGAGTTCCCACATACAGGATGAGAAAGCGCATATACAATAATAGTTTCTCCTCCGCTTATTGAATTCACCAACGTATTAGCACTTTGAGGAGAGACAACATTTGCTCCTCCTGAAATCACATACCAGTATGGACTCATTCCTACAGGAGCAAGATTTCCTTGCAGCTCAATGGAGTTGCCGGTAACACATAATGTAGTGTCAGGCGTCGAAATTATAGCTTCTGGAGCTAGAAAAACTCGAACAGTATCGGTAGAAACGGGGCAGGTGCCATTAGAAATTCCCCAAATGATATCATTCCAACCATCAGATAAATTTGTCCCCACCGTATTCGACTGATTTTGATTCAAGAAGTTGATTTCCGAATTCGTTGAGAACCATGTTCCTACACCTACATTTGGTATGTTACCCGTTAGATTAATTAATGTATCATAACAAACCAGTAACGTATCATTTGGAATGCTAGCAGGGAAAGGAAGATCAAAAACTTCAATTGTTATCGTGTCTGATAGCGTTCCACATAAAGCAGTGGATACCTCCCAAATAAATTGATTCGTTCCAAAACTCATATTATTTGCACCAGTAGTAGAGGCAAACTGATTATTTAACGTCGCGGTTCCCGTAAGTACAATCCACTCTCCCGTTCCGGACGTAATTGGAGCAGATGTGAGTACCACACTTGTTGTATCACACAATGAATTAGGCGTATCAATAATGACAGCTGCATCTGGTGATTCTAATACTTCAATTGTAAATGAACATGTTGCAGTATTACCAGAACCATCGATCACCTCAAATGATTGTGTCGTTAAACCAACTGGGAAAATATCACCTGATGTTAAACCAGAAAGATCGGTTTGATTAATTGTAACTGTCACACAGTTGTCTGATCCCACAGGTTCTAAATATGTTACCAACGGATCACATTGTGATATATCAGAAGGGCAAATTATTGTTGGCACTTCATTTTCAATAATCTCAAGGATAAACGAACATGTCTCCTCATTTCCCGAAACATCTGTTACTGTCAAGAATATTTCATTCATACCCACTGAAACTGTGCTTCCGATAGCTGGAGTTTGACTTATTGAGAAACCCGGACAGTTTTCAACAACCACTGCGGAAGACATATAATCGAGAAGAGCGAAGTCGCAATTCGCACCATTATTAACTACTTGATTCGAAGGACAAGTTATTTGAGGGGCAACAAGATCGTTTGGAACTGTAACAACAATACATGACGCTTGATTTCCATTCTCATCTTCTAAGAAAACTTCCACCTGATCAGTACCCGTAAGCAGTGTACCCGGTGCTGGCAATTGACTTACAATCATATCGGAAAAAACAGAACAATTATCTGTACCGGAAATTATTCCCGTAAGATCTGGGGCGCCATATTCACATGCTGCATTAACAGACATAATTGTATCCGTTTGGCATACTATTGAGGGCGCTTCTTGATCAGAAACAGAAACATTGAAAGTACACTGCGCGGAATTCCCAGCAACATCAGAGACAGTCATTGTAACACTTTGGCTAGCAGTAATAACAGTTCCCGGAGCTGGTACCTGAACGATAGACAAGGTATTTCCGTCGCAAGCATCATCTGCACTAATTAAAGATGAGTAATCACCTAAAACACCTTCGCAACCATTCGTTAGCAGTACGATTTGATCTGGTACACAACTCGTGATAACAGGGTCAGTGACATCAACAACTTGAATGTCAAAAGTACACGTCCCTTGATTACCACTTTGGTCCTCAGCAATCAGTGTGATTTCATGCACTCCCGCATTAAAAACTGTTCCGATAGGCGTTTGGTGACTGTATACGAAATTTGCTAAGCTCGTACAGTTATCCGTTGCTGCCATGGCACCTGTAAAATCCGCAAGCACATATTCACAGTTAGCATCCGCACTCACAGTTGTATTCGAAGGACAGAAGGCTTCAGGAGCGGTTGTATCAATTAGTTCCACTTGAAACAAGCAAGAGTTGGAATTCCCTTCCTCATCAGTAGTGGTTAACGTAACAGGAACTATCGCTCCAACACCACTATGTAATGAACCAATAGCCGGAGACTGTGTAAACACTAAATTGCCAACACCCGTGCAATTATCAGAAGCAATGGCATCTCCCGTAAAATCCAACAAGTTAATATTACATGCCGAATTCGTTGCTTGAATTTGATTTGAAGGACATGTAATTTGAGGCGCCTCAACGTCATCTACTACGAGAGAAAAAGAACAAGTGCTTTCATTTCCACTTGGATCTTCAACCATTATTTGAATCGTTGTATTTCCAGATACTGTGCTAAGCGGCGCTGGTACCTGAGTAAACGTCATATCAAGAACACTCGCTGTACAGTTATCACTCCAAATAACCATATCTGTATAATCCAACAATGATGTATCACAAACCCCTATTGCAGTCAGCTGCGTTTGATTCACAGGACATGTAATTTGTGGAGAAATGGTATCAACAACTTCCATGAATACCGAACAAGTGCGAGAATTACCTGCTTCATCTGTCACTGAATACTCTACCAATTGATCCGCGGTAATTGTGGTACCAGCCGCTGGAGACTGCGTTGTCAACAAAGCTGAAAAAAGACTGCAGTTATCCGATGGACTAAACAGAACATGAAGATCATCCACAAGCGCCTCGCAATTGGCGTCCAAAAACTTCTGAATAGTTGGTGGACAAACAAATAAAGGAGCGATTGAATCAATTGCGCGCACATCAACAAGGCAAGAACTAGAATTACCCGATAAATCTGTCGCTAAAATTTCCACTTGTTGCACAGAGAGGTGTCCAGAAAGAATTGTCCCACTTGGAATACTCTGAGTAATTAGAATGTCGGCTATTGAAGTACAATTATCAGTTACTAATATTGTCGGTGGCAACAACAAATCTGGAATTTGAGCGTCACAATTTTGATCAACGTAAACGTTAACATCCACTGGACATGTCAGCGTTGGAGCTTCAATATCATCGGATGCAAATTGGAGATTATGGATAGCAATTGAAGGATCTTCCCCCACACCATCGGCATTGTTCATCCATTGAAAACCAATTCGCACATTTGGATTGTTACTCGCTGACGCAGGTAAATAAATCGAATAATCTTCCCAGAAACCAAGTGGAGTACAACTCAACAGTGTTTTCTTAGGGCTTCCCAAGGTACTCCAAGATGACCCATCGAAGTACCACATAATGCAATTATCAAGTAATAAATCACCGTTATGAATTAAATCAAAGCTCATTACAATTTGACATTCGTTCGAACAGTCAATCACTGGTGATTCCACACGCACGTCCGTTGTTGGATCTCCTAACGAATTATCTTTCAAGTAAGTCGCACCAGCATCTCCATCAAAGCGGCCTATATGCAGGGTAGGACTATTCCCACAACCTGCACCGCAGTTACCAACTCCCTCAGCATTTTCTTCTCCACTGATGTACCATACGTTAGCAGCTGGGCCATTCACTCCGGTCGCTGTAACATTCCAAGTACCGTTTGAACTCACAAAACCATCCGCTAGTGTACCTGTATTGCATCCTGTACCAAAAGTTTCGGTCCAAAAAACTTGACTCCAAGAAGGAGCAGAAAAACACACAACTGCAACTGAAACAAGAAGTAGTAGTAATTTCATAGTTATAAATTTCTATAGAACTAAAGTTGAAAACACGACGCGAATATACAACAAAAGGTTCTAGGGAAAAAAACAAAAAATGGTGCTATCTAAAAATAGCACCATTTTCACACAATACTTATATTTATTTAGAAATTCGGTGTGAGAGCATGTGTTTTAAAGAAATCGTCAATATACCTTAGCGCTTCTTCTTCCGTATCTACCAGTTTAAAATAATCTAAATCTCCTTCGGAAATGTTTCCTTCAACGAGCATAGTAGTTTTAATCCACTCTATCAAACCTTTCCAATATTCAATTCCTACGAGCACCACAGGTCTTTCGTTGATTTTTTTTGTTTGAATTAATGTTAGTGCCTCGAACATTTCGTCTAACGTTCCAAATCCACCAGGCAGAATAATAAATCCTTGAGAGTACTTTACAAAAATCACCTTTCTAACAAAAAAGTAATCAAACTTCAAGTTCGATTGCGGATCTATGAATGGATTTCCATTTTGCTCAAATGGTAAGTCTATGTTAAGACCAACTGATTTTCCGTCTCCTTTCTGAGCACCCTTATTTCCAGCTTCCATGATACCTGGTCCGCCACCAGTAATTACCCCATACCCGCGTTGTGCAAGCATCTCAG
>JALQTG010000055.1 GCA_023264075.1 Crocinitomicaceae bacterium | reverse complement strand
ATTACGTGTTGCTGCACGCGCATCCCCGTCTCTTAGGTTACACACTTCAAGCGTCATTGCTTGTTCGTTCAACTGACGTTGAAACGCTTGTGAAGGATCCACTTCTCGCAAGATACCTGGAGGGATGACGTAATTAATTGGCTGACGTTGGTCATGTTCTTCCACGTTTACAGCTCCAATGTTGAAGTCTGTTAAATCAGGGTCAATTTGCACACCATCAGTTGGTGCTTCTAGGCTCTCTAAGAAGCGTCTCCATTCTCCGCGAATAAGTTCTAGTTTCGCGAAACGAAGTGTAGTTTGTTGGTTGAACGATTTGAGGAACATTCGCATAAAACGTATTGATCTGAAATCAGTGATACCGTTAACCGCTTTGTCGGGGTTACGAATCGGAATTCTAAACTGATACCAGCGGAAGTTTTTCGTTCCTTTCGAATATTCACGTGAATTAATGATGTAGTTTTTACCTACCACTAGGTCACTTTGACGCAAGGAAATTTGGTATTGAAAATAGCTTTCTGATTCACTCAAGTTGTTGTCTTGATTGATGTCTTCCATGTCTGGCATATTGGTTGCCTGTGTTGGATAGCCTTCAGCGTTTAATTGACTTGACATTTCAGGTGTTGGAGAGTTTCCTTCGTGACCGTTCCAATACTTGTAGCGTTCGATGATATTGCGTTCCTCAGTATCGTAATCATCACCCCGGTAATAGTGATAATTGTCTTTGGAGACATCGGCTAAAATTTCTTGTTTGGCGGTAGCGGAAAGAACAGGGTTCGTATTAATCCAGTTCACAAAATTATCGTATCCACTTCGCTCCTCCAGGTCGTTGTATCCATCTAAACCTACATCTTGCGTAGCGCGTGAGTTTGGGTCATTGTCAAAAGCGTTGACTACAACTTGTTGAGTAGAAACCTTTCCCCAGTTTGTGTAGTCAATATTTTGAAGGTCAGTCGGATCAATAGGCAAACCATTTTCAAAGGCTTTTCGCGAATCTGGTAAGATATCTTCGGATAAATTTCCAAGGTTAAAGTAAAGGTCACCACCTGAGTTTGTTCCATTAGGATCTTGATCTTCATTAAACGGATCTAACATCCAGAATTGAATGTATTCCACATTGGTTAATTCAAAATCAGTTGTGGTTAAGGAACGCATAATCCCGGCCCATCGTTCTTCTGCGTCAATAAAGTTACCATCGGCGTCGTATGTATTGGTGGTATCGTAGTTATACATTCCGCGCTCATTCGGATAATACGTCATATTCAGCACAGGAATATTGGTAATGGTACCTAAAGCAGGATTTAAGTTGGGGAACAAGTCAGTTTGATTCACTAATGCAATGTTAACGTCTTCAGTTAGCGCGGGGTCATTACCGATATGATCCGGGGTCAACGCGTTATTCATGAAGAATAACGGGTCGACGGTATACCACGATAAATGGGAGCGTTTAAATCCTGCGCGCCAGTCATTTTTCAACGCGGCTTCAGGGAATAGGTCGTCTTGTCCTTTTGGAATAGAGGCTAAGCGCCATGCCACAAAATTTCTTAAGTCGATGGTAGATTGAGAACCTTCAAAGTCGTCTACATACGATATTCCTTGTCTTGAAATAGCACGTGGTGCTCCAGGGATAAGGTGAGCTACTTCGGCATTCAACGTTAAAGAAGACATTTGCTTAGTTGATATAGTAGGGATGATGTTAATCAACTTTGTTAAGAAAGGCAAGTCTGTTCGATAAGAGAGGTCCATACCAATAATATTGTTTCGAAATGGCTCATCTCCGATATCGACTTTTTGTGTAATTGGGCGCTCCATCATACGCATCCACGTCGCCCCTAAATTGAAATCAGGATTAAACATATAGTTTAAATGTGTGCCAATGAGGGATTTATTTTGGAACCCAAAAACAGAGTTGCTTTCAATTGAGATTTTAATGTCTTGATTTGACTCTAGGACGGCAGAATTCAAGATTTTTACACGCCCCAAGTTGTAATCTACTGTAAAGTCCGATCCTTCTGTAAGGCGAATACCTCCAGCAGTTACCACAACTGAACCTTCAGGCACGTTCAAGGCATTCAATGGAATATCTGAACTGATTGATGATTTGTATTGACCTTTGAAATAAAAACGATTTTTCTGCGGTTGTTGTTGAGCAGCAATCTTTGTGGAATCATACAGTTCTTGGTACGCCACGTTGTTTATGATTAGCGGATTTAAACCAACTGCTTCAAATTCTTTTCTTAAGGTTGTTCCAAAAGGTTCAATAGTGCTAAAATAGATACGACCATTACGTGTGTTAATCGTTCCACCGTTGGTTGCTTTATTGCCGTCATATGTGATGGGTTTATAATCGAAAACACCATCCATTTGAGGTCGATTATTTTGGTTGAGTCGATCCATTCCAACCACTTCTATGACTTGCTTGTCATCCATACCAGGGTACGGTAAGAAATTGACAAATAAGCTATTATCGGGGTTGTTGTACAAAATATCCAAACGGAATCCCTCTTGATCTACTTGATAAGCACCAATGGAGTATACGTTCTTCATCATCAAATCCCATAATTTATTCTTTGGGTTGGTGATGGTTGGCTTCAGTAATTTTAAGAACAAGGCATCTTGGCCAACGATGCCATCTGTGGAGAATTCACCCACTTGATAGGTTCTCCCTGAGTACGTATATTCGTATGCAACCGCCAATACCTCATCATTGTTCAATGGGAGGTTTACAGAGATGTAACCTAATTGCGCATTATAGGTAAATTCCTGGTCGGTAAGTCTGCGCGCATTTTCAAGTTTTTCATATTCCAATGCTTGACGGAAAGGACCAGGTTGAGAAACGGTTGATTCTAGCGCAACAACTGCATTGTTAAATCCACGAATAGTAGGGTTGTTTGTAATGAATTGATACAATCCATTCGCATCATTATCTGGAAGGGGATTTGTGGAAGCACCACCAGGGTTTCCAGACCAATTATCTGGATTTACTTCTCCTAAATCAGTAAATGCGATTACGTTTCTGGTATCTTCAACCCGGTTCGTCATGTTAGTTAACCATACTTCAATCCGCGTGATATCGACTAACGAATTAATAACAGGTACAGTCGCCATTGCGCCATCATAACTTTCGCGATGGTGATAATTAAGGAAATAGTGACGGTTGGCTTCATATTCGTCTGCCTTCAGTTCGAATTCTTGCACTTGGGCTCCGCCATTGATATTAATTTCTTGTTTTCTTCCCCGTGAGGTAGAAGCAATTGCATCAACAGTCAATCGACCAAATCGCATTCGAGTTTTAAGTCCAAATAAAGTTTGGGAACCTTCGATTAATGAGGTGTTGAGGGGCATTGCCACGTTCCCTGCTTCAATTTTTTGAAGAATTTGATCTTCCTTACCCGTCCATTCGAGTTTAGTGATATTATCAAAATCGAAAGCTGCTTCTGTGTTGTAAGAGGTTCCAATTTTCATTTTATCTCCAATTTGCCCTACCAAGTTCAATTGAATCTTTTGTTGAAAATCGAATCGTGTAATTCGGCGCTGATTTTCAGGCAGCATCGGATTTTCATAGCGCGCGGTATTTACCCCCATAGAAATCTCAATCGCTCCCTCAGGTCGAATGCTGATTTCATCGCTCCCGAAAATATTTGCAAATCCTGGGTTGTCAATTTTGATGGGTGGAATAAGCGGTTGTCCCTCTTCGGTTTGAGTATCAATTTTTTCTTTCCAATATTCCTTCATTTGATTTTGGCGCTCGTACTCTATGTACTCTTCGAGCGTCATCATGGAAGGATTTCGGAAGTTCAATTCATTCCCAATAGTTTCTTTGAAAATGTATTTTCCAGTTTTAGGGTCGTAAACAATCGTTCGCTTAACTCCTGTGGGATCTCCGAGGTCAAAACTTTGCGGATTATTTGAGGTAGGGTCATTCGTATTCGTAATCGGATAGGGTAAATTAGTACTGTCAGGTTCGTTTTGAGAAAAAACGAATAAAGACGACAAACTCACGCTAAGCATGAGTGCGGAGTAGAGCAATATTGTATTTAACGTTCTAATTATCAAATCGTAACAATTATAAAACTTTTAGTGCGTCCTTGATGAGTAATTCAACAGTAGCTTGGTCATTGAAGATTCTATTGAGCGCTTTTTCAGCCGCTTTTTTATCAAAACCTAAGGACACTAACGCAGTTAACGCATCAAAACGAATAGTATTGTTTGATATTGTACCGGAATCGTCTGACAATCCAAATTTTAACATTTTATCTTTCAAATCAACAATCACCCGTTGTGCAGTTTTAAGTCCAATCCCTTTCACACTTTGAATCGTAGAAACGTCCTCCGAGCCGATAGCGTTGGCCACTTCTGAAGGTGTTAAAGAAGATAACATCAAGATAGCGGTGTTGGGTCCTATACCCGAAACAGAGATCAACAAATTGAACATATCACGCTCTACTTTATCCGCAAATCCGTATAAGAGCTGAGCGTCTTCCCGAACGATGAATTGTGTGTAAATCTTTATAGCCTCATCAGCAGGTAGTTGAGAGAACGTGTGTAAAGAAATCTTGACAAAATAGCCAATTCCACCACATTCAATCACCAACTCTGTTGGACTTTTCTCAATCAATCTTCCGTTTAAATGTGCTATCATCTCTATTTATTTTGAGCGTCAACTACTGCAATTTTCACCATATTCACAATTTCACGAACGCTTGCACCTAATTGTAATACATGAATAGATTTACGCATTCCCACGAGTACAGGCCCAATCGCTTCTGCATCCGTCATTTCCTGCAATAATTTATAGGCAATGTTTCCAGCAGAAAGATTTGGGAAAATCAACGTGTTGACTTCTTTGTTTGCTAGATCAGAAAACGAGAATTTATCCATCATTAATTCATTATTCAATGCAAAGTTTGCTTGAACTTCTCCGTCCACGGTTAATGTGGGGTATTTCTCGTGTATAATTTCCGCTGCTCGACTCATTTTATCAGCATCTCTACCTGGAGAGGATCCGAAGTTGGAGTATGAAAGCAATGCAATTTTTGGAGTCACTTTAAACTTGCGAATAGTTTTTGCTACGTTATTCGTTATTTCAGCAATTTCTTCTGCTGATGGGTCAAAGTTAACCGTTGTGTCTGCCAAGAAAAGGGGGCCTCTTTTTGTAATTAAGATGTACACTCCAGCCACGCGATCTACCCCTTTCTCAGTTCCGATTACTTGCATAGCTGGACGCAATACGTCGCGGTAGTTTCGGGTAGCCCCAGATATCATCGCGTCTGCGTCACCCATATGCACCATCATCGCGCCAAAATAGTTGCGTTCACGCATAATTTTAAGCGCTTCGTATTCAGTAAACCCTTTTCGCTTGCGCATTTCGAAAAATTCTTCCCCGTATTTTTTTCTACGTTTTAGTTCTTCATCGCTTTTTGGGTCAATGATTTCTACTTCCGGAAATTCCATACTGAATTCTTCGATCATTTCAAGGACACGTTCTTTTCTTCCGAGCAAGATAGGCAATGCTACCCCT